>JAGNPC010000400.1 GCA_017989795.1 Paludibacter sp.
CTTTACGCCTATTTACACCTCGCATAATGGCTATTTGGGCATTATCAGTTACCACAATGGCATTATCAACCAACATACCCATGGCAATAATAAATCCCGCTAACGAAGTACGATTTAAGCCCACGTTTAAAAACAACATAATAAGCATGGCACCACCAATTGAAAATAGCAAAGAGCTACCAATCAAAAAACCAGCCCTCGCTCCCATCACGAGCATAATGATGATAATTACAATCAGAATAGATTCAACCAGATTGATAATAAAACCATTATTTGCTTCGTGTGCAATTTCATTTTCAAGATAAATGGGTGTAAGAGTTAAACCAACAGGAATAGTAGGGTTAATTTCCTCGAGTTTAGCCTTAATTCGGTCGCCTATCAGCACCACATCCATTTTTGTATCGCTCGATATACCAACGCCTATAGCACGTTTACCATTGACACGCATCAAGGTATTTGCAGGCTCCACATAACCCTTTTCAATACGTGCATAATCGCCTAAACGTACCTGCGAACCACTTGATGTAGTTAAAGTTTGGTTACGAATATCTTCCAAATCTTTGTAAGTGCCAGCACTTACAATTTTCATTTGCAGATCGCCAGCATTTTTTTCACCAGCACTAATTACCTGATTTTCTTGCGAAATTACGTTGGCAATTTGTTGGGGCGAAATGCCTAAATTAGCCAAAGTAGGTATGGACATAAATACGTTTACAACTTCGGGTTGCTCACCATAGAGTGTCACTTTTACCACACCTTCAACGGTAGACAGTTTGGTTTTAAGTTCCTGTGCTGTAGCACGCATTTCGTTGTACGTAAATCCATCGTCGGCCACTAATGCATAATAAATTCCAAACACATCGCCAAAATCATCGGCTACCGATATTTGACTTGCACCTTGGGGTAATGACGATTGAATATTAAGCACTTTACGTCGGAGCTCGTCCCATTTTTGTGGAATACGTTCAGACGACGTACTTGGTAATAACTCAAAATTGATTTTTGAAAGTCCATAGAACGATTCTGATTTAATATCGTATGCACCTTCGAGCGTTTGTATCTCGCGCTCAATAGGTTCAGTTATCAGTTTCTCTACTTCGGCTGGCGTGGCCCCAGGATATCGGGTGGTAAGCACCACCGACTTAATAACAAAAGGAGCATCCTCTTTTTTGGCTAATTTAGTGAAAGCAATAATACCTCCAGCCATCATTATTGCTAAAAAAAAGTAGATGATTTTTGTATTATCAAGTGAATATTTTGCTAAACTCATAGTATATTCTCCCTTTAAATTATTTAATCAGACTTACTTTATCGCCCTCTTTCAATTGGGTAACACCAGCAATAACAATGATTTCACCAGCGGTTAAACCTTCGGAAATTACAATTGATTCTTCTCCTATCAGTTTACCTGTTTGAATTTTACGTAAGCTTACGGAATTATTCTTAACTACCCAAACGTTTTTAGTATTCGAAGCAGCATCAGCATAAATTGCTGATATTGGAATAGTTGTAAGTGCATCGCCAGTAAATTTTTTAGTATCAATGTGTAAAGTTACTTTACAAGAGAAACCTGGTTTTACCATTACATCCGAATTTTTAAAGCTGGTATCGTCAATAATAACACGTACAGGAATACCTGAACCATCAGAGCTCACTTCAATATATTGCTTCAGCTTTGCATTGAATTTCTGATTTTTATAGATATCAAATTCAACAGTGAACTTTGGATTGTTTTGAAGTAATGATAAATTATTATCCGGTATAGTAAACATAATTTGCAATTCGGATGGATTAACAAGCTTCACTATAGCTGTACCTGCGTTAATACGTTCATAATTATCAACATTTATCTCTTCGATAGAACCCGAAAAAGGTGCATACAATTTGCTGTCGCGCATGTTATTGACCGAATTTTCATAAGCCGATTTACTTTTTTCGTACGACGCTTTGTTTACCTCGTATTCTTGCTGCGAAATAGCTTCTTTATCTACCAATCGCTTCGAACGATTGAACTGTGCCAAAGCCGTTTCGTAAGCAGCTTTATCGGCCGAAAACTGCAAAGCAATTTCACGGGTATCGAGTGCTGCAATTAAATCACCTTTTTTAATATTTTGACCAGTAGAAATAGGCAGATCAATAATTTGACCTGAAACACGAAATGCTAATTTACTTGCATCAATAACTTCTACAACCCCCGAAAATGTGCGCGAAACATTGGAGGTAGAACTAATAGTTGCTACTTTTACTGGTCGTGCATGCAATTGCTTTTCTTCTTGCTTGGCACTACATGCCACAAATAGCAATACAGCTGAAAGAATGAATAAATTTCTGATTTTCATACGGCTTGATATATTATAATTATTTAGTTTACATGTAGTTAATTTATTAAAAAAAAAATTAATCGCTAACTATCAATATTGCAACGCAAAATTATTTATTGTTAACTTACTTCCAGGAGCTCCTTCAAACAAATCGCCACGTGAACTACTCGAAAACACAATGGTAATATGTGTTGGCT
>JAGNPC010000084.1 GCA_017989795.1 Paludibacter sp.
CAACCACCCTGATCGATGGATACATCCACCAACACCGATCCTGGTTGCATTAACTTCAACATATCACGGGTAATTAAATGAGGGGCTTTTGCGCCAGGAATCAAAATGGCACCGATTACCAAATCAGTTTGTGGCAATAGTTGTTCGATATTGTATTGCGACGACATCAAGGTATCCACATTGGCTGGCATTATTTCGCTCAGGTAGCGCAAGCGAGGCAACGAAATATCAGCAATGGTTACATGAGCGCCTAGTCCGGCAGCCATCAATGCAGCCTGTGCTCCTACTACACCGCCACCAAGTACCAGCACATTTGCAGGCTTCACACCAGGAACACCACCTAGCAAAATACCTTTACCACCTTTGGGCTTTTCGAGGTATTTAGCACCTTCTTGAATGGACATTCGTCCGGCCACTTCGGACATCGGAATTAACAACGGCAAGGTGCGATTCAATTCCACGGTTTCGTAAGCCAGGCAAACGGCTTTGGATTGAATCATGGCACGGGTTAGCGTTTCGTTGGAAGCAAAATGGAAATACGTAAAAAGTAGCTGATTGGGGCGGATAAGATCATATTCCTGAGCAATAGGCTCTTTTACTTTCATAATCATTTCGGCAATTGCAAACACTTCTTGAGGAGTATCTAAGATACTTGCACCTGCACGAATGTATTCTTCGTTGCTAAAACCACTATTCACTCCCGCTTGAGTTTCGATATATACTGTATGACCGTTTTTGGTCATTATTTGCACTCCCGATGGAGTTAAAGCAACGCGACTTTCGTTGTTTTTTATTTCTTTTGGAACACCTATAATCATAACTTTGAGTATTTTTTGATTAATAACTTTTATGCTACAAATATAAGTCGGAAAGAAAATAAATATACATTCCTCCAAAAAATAAGAATTTATTTACATTAATGAATATATTTGCAAAATAATTTTCAGAATAGATTCTGATTAAATAACTAAAACAGAAAAATAATCTGTTCTACACCCAATATTAACGCTAAAATTAAACGAATATGGCTCTTGATGAAATTGACAAAAAAATTCTACGATTGCTACAATCGAACTCCCAATTTACGCTCAAAGACATAGCCAACAGCATTAATTTATCGCTCACACCGGTTCACGATCGTGTAAAACGACTTGAAAAAGAAGGATATATCGAAAAGTACGCCACGATACTGAATAAGAAAAAAACAGGCAACAACCTCACCGTTTACTGTCATGTAACGCTGGTGAAGCAAACTATTGATTTATCAGGGGCATTCAACGAGGCGATAGCAAGTTTTCCGGAGGTGCAGGAGTGCCATTTCATTTCGGGCAGTTTTGATTATATGCTCAAAGTAATACTCCCCGACATGGAAAGCTATTACCATTTTCATCAAAAGAAATTATCGGTATTGCCATCGGTAGCGCTAATCAGTAGTTTTTTTGTAATTGCAGAGGTTAAAAGCACCACTGATGTGCCTGTTTATTGAATGCATCAACTTCTCTGTGATAAGATCTGATTTGTTGTGCTCAGCACTTATTTTTGTTTTTCGGGCAAACGAGCCAAAACCTGCTAAAATGTTATTGCTTTTTATCCCTCACTTCGTCACCAATGACATTCAATCGTAACGCAATTCATTGTCATTGGTAACGAAGTGAAGAATATACTGATTTTCACAACAATCGGCGAAATAATTTGCTGGTATAAGCCGTTCGGCGTGCAAACTGTGTAAACGTTTCGTTGCGCCAATCAAAATCGGGCTCTATAAAACTGCTGGGCGAAATGTAGGCGTAAGCAATATTGGGTGCTTCGAGTTCTATTTCGCGTTCGGTAGCATTTACAAAATCGTTTGGTTCTAAATATAGTATGCCTCTTTGCTTGCATTGCTGTTCCAACAGTGCTAAAGCGGCCTTTAAATGTGCCCAAAATGCAGGCGACAAATCCACCGCTTTCAACTCACCACCAATGTTTCGCAACGCTCGTAACTGAAGAATGTCAAAGTTGTAAACCCCATAAACCTCGAAAAAGTCCTTTAGCTCTTCTACATTGAGGTGATTGATGGTGTAGTTTAACCGCAACTTGAAATTTGGATACTGCTTTTTAACTTCGGCAATGTGAGCCAAAGCTTGGTGAAACTTTTCGTATACCCCATTCACCATCAAATTCTCGTAGGTAGTTTTTTGTACGCCATGTACCGATATCGTTATTTCGTCGAGGCCAGCAGCTAAATAAGTTTGCACCATTTCGTGGGTTAGTAAATTAGCATTGGTAGTGATGGAAACATACTTAACGCCCGCTTGCTTGGCAAGTTTAATCAACTGATCGTTGTATTTAAAAAGTGTAGGCTCTGCACCGCAACCTATTTGCAAGCGCAGAGTCCGACTAAATACAGCTCGTCCAATGGCAGGAATATCTTCCTCCTTAAACACACCCTTGAGCTTAGCACGCTCCACATCGTTGCTAAAATAACAACTCTTGCAGCGCAGGTTACAAGCCAGCACCGGATCGAAATAAACCGATAAATACCGCCTATGCAGCACATGAAGAACCAACAAAGCAGCGTTTTTTAAGCGCTCTGACTTGATAAGCTTGTTTAATTTTTGAAGTGTGTATATGTTCATATCCGAAATATATTATTTATTAAAACTCTTAACCGTCTTTACTAAACCTGTTATTGAACGAACAGGCATTTTATCTACCCCTAATGCTTTTTTAATTTTGGCATTAGAAACCACATAATTCTCGGTTAATTTCTGTAAGCGTTCGGTGTTGAGTGGCAGATGAAGAATGGTACCCACTTTTGCAATTAACTCAATCAATGGCGTACTGATTCGCCATATACGACTCTTCTTTCCAACTGATGACGAAATGAGTTCAATCAATTCGTTTGTCGACACCTTTTCGTCGTCACACACATTGTATATGCCACTTTCCACATCCTTTTCCAAAATACCTTGAAGTACAAAAATCAGATTATCAATTGAACAAAAGGAACGACGATTTTCGAATGCGCCCAATGGATACGGAATTCCTTTTTTCACAACATTGTATAACAAGTTCAGGTTACCCTTATTGCCTGGCCCGTGAATCATGCAGGGACGGAGGATAAAAAAGTTTTTAGTTTGCAGTTTGGGAGATTCAGTTTGCAGTTTGCAGTCTATAGTTTGCAGTACAAGTTTTTTATCACTGCAAACTGCCGACTGCAAACTATTATCTCTAAACTCTTCACTGCAAACTGCAAACTGCAAACTACTATCTCTTAGTTCTTCACTGCAAACTGCCGACTGCAAACTAAGTATATAACTCTCTGCCGCTATTTTGCTTTCTCCATAAGGGCCAAGGGGTGTTGGGTCAATCTCTTCAGTTAGTATTCCCTCTACCTTATCGGCTGCTGCTTTTACAGAACTGAAAAAGATAAATTTCGAAGCCGACGATGAACGGAACCAATCGTATATTTTTTGCGTCAGTCCGGTATTTATATCGAAATAAACTTGCGCATTGGTCTGATTTTTGGTATCGTGCGCCTTGCCCGCCAAGTGAATTACGGCATCAATAGCTGGCAATTCACCCAGATCGTTCCAACTGTATGTTTTAACAACACCATCTTTTGATGGTGCAACAATATCCAACCCATAAATAATATGATTGGATTTTAATGATTGAACTAAGTTAGTGCCTACAAAACCGTGTATGCCGGTGATTAATATATTCATTTTCAATTATCTTAAAATTATGTTCTCAATAGCATATAAAGGATAAATATCAATATTTCCTATTCTTCCAAAATTTTCCAGAGATGTACGAATACCCAAATTCGATTTTTTAAAATTCACAAAACTATATAAACTTTGCATAGAGCCTTTTGTTCCTGCTTTCACTTCAATAGGTACAATTTGAGAACCCTTCGAAATCAAATAATCTACTTCAGCTTGAGCTCCTTTATCCAAACGCAGCCAATAATACAACTCTTGTCTCTCATTACAATTACCATATTTCAACAGTTCTAAGCCTGCAAACACCTCTGTTAAAGCACCTTTATTTACCAAATCGGTCTCTGAAGCAAGCAGAACATTCTCCATTTCAAGATTTAACAGGCGTTGCAATAGCCCCGTATCCATAAACAAATATTTTCGAAACTTCAGATTCACTTCGGCTCCCAATGGCACGCCATTAGCTGCACTATGTGTTACCGGAAAAATAACTCCGGCCATTGTCAATAAATCCAATGCTTCTTTTACTTTTGCCGATTCGAGCTCGGATGTAACCCGCGAATAAACAAACTTTGACCCCGATTGCAAAGCAACCGAACGAAAGGTTTGTTGTAAAATATTAGCCGAAATACGTTTATTGTATTTTGCAAAATCGTCGATATAGGTTTCTAATATTTCATTCTGAACTCGCCTGCAAGCTAAATAATCCGTTTTTTCAATCCATGTACGTACACACTCGGGCATTCCACCTACCAACAAATAGCTGCGCAACTGATTTATAAGCTGCATATGAAACACGTCCATCAAAGGGCTATCAACAGATGCACGTTTCTTTTCGGCTACCGAACCTTCATATCCCTGAGCTAATAAAAACTCGTTAAACGAAAAAGGGTACATATAGATAGAGCGAATACGTCCCACGCCGAATGATGGAATTTCCTGTAAAGCTAACTCCAACAGAGAGCCGGCTGCAATGACATGCAAATCAGGATATTCCTCGTAAAAAAAACGTAACGATGCTATTGCAGGCTTGCACGAATGTATTTCATCAAAAAAAACAAGTGTTTTGCCTGGCAGGATAGGGGTTTTGTAAATAGCTGCTAATTTTACACAAATTTCAATGGGGTTAAGTGATAAGCCAAAAAGCTGCATTATTTCGGGATTTCGCTCAAAATTAACTTCAACAAAGTATTCAAACGACTTGCTAAGATTACGTACAGCCGACGACTTACCTACCTGACGAGCACCTCGAAGCAATAATGGTTTACGCTGTGAGTCATTTTTCCACTCCGATAAAAATGCATCTACTTCTCTGTGATAATATCTGCTTTGTTGTGTCATGTGATTATGATTAAATTATAAACACTTACAGGGTGCAAATATAACACATTCTCGGAAAAGAACCACCACAAATTCGTCAATTCACCAGAAATATACCACCACAAAATCTTTTATTTTTCAAAAAAGCACCACCGTAAACTACAAAAAAAACCCGAAGTTGTGTTTTCAATACTTCGGGGCGGGCGAATTGTTGGAGAAATTCTGTACGCTAAAAGCTAGCTAGCTAGCTGCAGTAAAAATAACAATCGGAGGCAATTCCACTTTCTTCTCCTAACTGAATGGCTTCTTTCAAGGCTATAATTCTATTTTCTTCTTCTTCCAAAAGTCGCAAGCCTGCACGCACAACTTCACTAGCATTTTTAAACCGACCCTGACTTATTCGCCCTTGAATAAAATTATCTAAGTAGCTACCCAACGACATGGATGTATTTCTATTCATAAAATTATTTTTCCTGTAAACATACCAATAATTAATATATTATGCAATACTTTTTTTTGCTTTAAATTTGCACTTTTGCACATTCATCTAATTTCAGTATATTTGCCACTCAAAATGAAAACAAATTACGTTTATGCTATATCACGGAGGTTACAACGAAGTACAATTGCCCCAAATTATAAAAGGCAAATATGCCAAAGATTTTAGTGCAGGTTTTTATTGCACCGAACTGAAAGAACAGGCTGTTCGGTGGGCTAAACGTTTTGAAACACCCGTGGTTAGTGTGTACAGTTTTGAGCCAAATGTAACATTAAACACAGTTACATTTAATGAAATGACAGAGGACTGGCTCCAATTTATTATCGATTGTAGAACAGGTATTGTGCATAATTACGACACAGTAAGCGGCCCAATGGCAAACGACCAAATTTATAATTATGTAGCAGATTATATCAATGGAATTTTAACAAAAGAACAGTTTTGGGTATTGGCAAAGTTTAAGCATCCTACCCATCAAATATGCTTTTGTACTGCCCGTGCGCTTAATTGTCTGACATTCATAAAATCGGAAATAGATGGAAGGTAGAGAATCGAAAGAAAGCAATAATTTATTTTTTGTGTGTAGCCTTATAGAGTATATTGCACGTAAAACAAAAAATCACCGTTCGGTAGTAGTAAATGCAATTGGCAAAAACAAGCTACAACACATTTACGACTTAGCCGATATTTATCATAGTGAAAATATCGACAAACTAACTGACGAGTTAATACAATTTGCTGCCATCAAACAAGGTCATTTCGACAATATTGCTGCGGCAAAATACAGCATACCAACACACTGGGACATTGGCAAAGTTTATAAACGACTTATTTTAAGTGTAGCGAGCCAAAGGAACACAACTGTCATTATTGCCGTACTTCTCGAAGTATATAATACTTGGATTAGCCGTAAGCTCGAAGACCTGAACAGTAGCCTGTATTACGAAAATGCCGATTACATATTTCAATCCTTTTTGGCGGGTGAATTGTTGGAATAATAATTCGGAGTGACACTCTAAGTGGCGACCCGAATAGATCAATACGATTTTTTTGCTTTAAATAGGCAAGGCTGGAGCCTTGCTACCCACCCGACCGTAGCTAAAGAAACTACGGACAGCTCTACAACCTATATTTAACTGTACACACTTCGGGCAGCATGGGGGTGAATTGGATACAACCTCTCACTTATGCGATTTACAAGTCTGCTTCGAACCGATAGAAATCTAAAAACATTTTTCGAATACGGTCTTTCTTTATATTTAAATTCGACTTATCTAATTTATTAACCAACAGATATGAACTTACCTCCTCAAAAACGTAGTGTTGAAAGGTTTTTCTACCTATTTTTAAATCAATAAAAAATGAATAAATCCTATACCGTTGGCTTTTATTGATTTTTTCGGCTAATTCATTTTGAAAATCAACACCAAATGCGCCATTTATAGCAAAAGATGCTGTTGGATATTTTTTTAACAGAATTGGTAAAAGTGCTCCGCATGTAAGTATAATTTTATGCGCATTACCATTGTTGGTTTTAATATGATATTTGTATTTTAACTTTTTTTGAAAAGATGCATAATACTTAATTGCAAAAACATTTTCGGGATAGTATTCAGCCCTTAAAATATATTTAACTTTTTTATCTGTAAAAAACTTATAGGTTTCAACAAAAAGAAAATCTTCATCCAAATGGGGTGAAGATTTTTGTACGTAAATTAGAGTATATGGCTCACTATCGTACATTAAGGAACCAATAAACTATATTGATTTTGCAACAAAGGATAAGTACTTCGTTTCACTTCTCTACCTGAACCTACTAATGATTTTAGATCGACAGTGTTTTTTTGTGATAAAGGTTCCCATGATGACTTTTCAAATCTAAGTTTTTTTACTTTTGAAAGCGTTTTCATCCGTTTATAATTGTTTTTTTAAAGTTGTCACATAGCTTGTCCCGCTTTGGCGGGAGAACTCTATACGGTGTATTAAACGATAAGTTGTTTTCAAAAACTATTGCAAAGCTACAAATTCGTTTTAAAATGGCAATAACTACCTAAGAAATATATTGTATTTAACATTTAAACCACTCGTATTACAACCCTAACA
>JAGNPC010000401.1 GCA_017989795.1 Paludibacter sp.
ATGCTGCATTGTTCCCTATGGGTCGAAGTGGGATATTCAAAATAACAGTAGCCGATTGGCGAAAAGATACTGCAGGAGCCATGCAAGTTGTCTCAGGTGCTGCAGGACGAGAAAAAGTCCATTTTCAGGCTCCAGATGCCAATTTAATTGAAAAAGAAATGAATCGTTTTCTTGAATGGTTTAACGAAGAAAAGAAAATTGATTTAGTTATTAAGGCAGCAGTTGCACATCTTTGGTTTGTTACGATTCACCCATTCCAGGATGGCAACGGTAGAATAACTAGAGCATTAACTGATATGTTGTTAGCGCAGTCAGATAAAAGTACACAACGATTTTATAGTATGTCGGCTCAAATTAGAATAGAAAGAAAACAATATTATGAAAAACTTGAAAGCACACAAAAGGGCGACCTTGACATAACCGAATGGATAGAATGGTTTTTAAACTGCTTGATAAATGCCTTAAAATCAACCGATGGAATTTTAAACCGAGTTTTATATAAAGCTGATTTTTGGAGTAAGCATTCAAAAACAATCATTAACGAAAGGCAAAAAAAGGTTTTGAATAAACTGTTGGATGGATTTGAAGGAAAATTGACTTCAATGAAATGGGCGAAAATTGCAAAATGCTCAAAAGATACAGCAATTAGAGACATCAACGATTTAATTCATAAAAAAGTATTGCAAAAAGAGAGTGCCGGAGGACGAAGTACAAATTACGAATTGGGAAATTGAAACAAATGCCAGCACGTATCTCACCCCCTGCTTCCCGCAGTCTATGCAGCTAAACTTAGGCTGTAGCGCCGTCCGTAACTTTTTTAGCTACGAACTATGGGGAATACTGATTAAAATGCACACAGGGTAGTAAGGCTGCTGTGAGCATGAGGGATAGAAGTGGCGTGCTGCCGTATTTCGGCAGTACAAGAACGAATAGCCCGACCCGTAAGGGGCATGCCCAAAATTATTAAAAAAAACATTTTACTTTTATTTAAGGTTTAAATGAAAATGTAGTGGCCTTTCTATTTTGTTTTTCTCGAAAAAATTACGGATATTTGCAACGCATGAAAAAGTATAAATATTCAACATTAAAAAAAATAATATGAGCGAAATTCTTCAGCTAGAGCCGAAAGCGCTTTGGAAACATTTTTATAGCCTTACACAGGTACCTCGCCCATCGGGCAAAAAGGAAGCAATAGGTGCTTTTTTGGAAAACTACGGTAAGTCGCTTGGGCTCGAAACCCTGCGCGATGAGATAGGAAACGTTTTGGTGCGTAAACCGGCAACTCCGGGCATGGAAAACCGCAAAGCTGTGGTGCTGCAATCGCACATGGACATGGTGCCTCAAAAAAATTCGGGCGTGGCTCATAATTTTGAAACTGACCCCATACAGGCGTACATTGATGGCGACTGGGTAACGGCTAAAGACACGACTTTAGGTGCTGACAATGGTATTGGTGTGGCGGCGGCGATGGCGTTGTTAGAGTCGACTGATATTGCTCATCCGGCGCTGGAAATGTTTATTACGGTAGATGAGGAAACGGGCATGCACGGGGCTTTTGGTCTGCAAGCTGGATTTTTGAAAGGTGATATTTTGATGAATCTTGACTCGGAAGATGAAGGCGAATTATATGTAGGTTGCGCTGGTGGCTTGGATGCGAATATCACTTTTGGCTATGCCGAAGTGTCGATGCCCGAAGGTGATGTAGCGCTCAAAGTGTCGCTTACTGGCCTTAAAGGTGGCCACTCTGGTGTAGATATTCACTTGCAACGTGCCAACGCCAACAAACTGATGTTCCGCTTTTTGAAGACTGCTGTGGTGGAGTACGAAGCTCGCCTTGCAAGCATTGATGGTGGTAGCTTGCGCAATGCTATTCCGCGTGAAGCATTTGCTGTGATTACTGTGCCGGAAGAGGGTGTTGATGACATTATGGATTTGGTTGACGAATACGAAACGCTATTTGTTGAAGAGTTTGCTGGTGTTGAAAACAACATTACGCTAAAAGTGGAACCGACCGAATTAAGCACTGGTCTTATTCCGGAGGAAATTCAGGACGACTTAATAAACTCAGTAACTGCCTGTTTCAATGGCGTATATCGTTTTATACCTGAATTGCCTACGGTTGTAGAAACGTCGAACAACTTGGCAATTATTAAATCGGACGGAAGGAAAATTGAACTTAAATCGCTGCTTCGTAGCTCGGTTGATTCGCGCAAAGAGGAACTAGGGTCGATGATTGAAAGTCTATTTTCGCTTGCTGGTGCTAAAGTGGTGCTGTCGGGTGGATATCCGGGTTGGAAACCAAACCTTGAGTCGCCAGTTTTAAAAACAATGACTTCGGTATACGAAAACAAATACGGCAAAACGCCAAAAATCATGATTATTCATGCTGGTTTGGAGTGTGGTATTTTGGGCACTCATTACCCAAAAATGGATATGATTTCGTTTGGCCCCACCATTCGTTACCCACACTCGCCCGACGAGAAAGTAAACATTGCTACTGTTGGTCTA
>JAGNPC010000402.1 GCA_017989795.1 Paludibacter sp.
GTGGCTGGAGCGAAGCCTCCAATCTCTACAGCCGACAATTAAACTACATTGAAATGCCTTTTTTAACGCATTTCAATTTTGGCAATAAATTCAGAACCTTCCTCAATTTTGGGCCCAAGTTGAGTTATCTCTTATCCGAAAAAGTTTTAGTTAATAATACACTCAATTCAACCGAGCCACAGCATATAAACGCAGTAAATCGCCCTTTTGAGTATGGATTGGTATTAGGAGCCGGTTTTTATGTACGCCTAAAGCGCCAAGTACTGCAAATTGAAGCCCGAGGCAACTACAGCGCCGTAGATTTGTACCCCAACAAACCAGGCGACGATTTTAGTTTTTCGAACAGCATTTATGGTTCGCTCAATTTCAGCTGGATGATACAAAGTAAGTAAAATTAAGATGAAGTATCTCATTCTACACATAGTTGAAATTTAAAGCAAAATAAAATAATCATCTTAAAGTTGTATTAGCATTAAAAATACAATAAAACATCAACTTTATAGTATCAATTTGAAAAACATTACATATCTTTGTATTAAGAATAAAGTATGGTAACAACTAAAGATGAAGTAGAGCAATATCTCAAGGCATTAAAATTCAAAATTGGGATGTGGGGTATACTCATACTGGACGACCGGTCGAAAAATGCACAATCCTTGCACGACTTAGAAATACCCCCTAACCAACGAAAAGAAATAATAGCACAAATTATTCCCGAAGATTACTACCAGGGTCCGCTTGAAGAAAAAATGCATGGTATTTTGCCAATGTGGATATTTGGGAAAGCAGTAAAAGGGAAAGAAATTTACATTAAAATAAGCATGGGACACCCGAGCAGTCAGGCAATTTGCATCTCCTTTCACGTAGCAGAACATACTATCATTTATCCATTCAAAAAAAGATCATGAAAAGTCCATTTACAGGTAAAGATATGACCATTCAAAAAGATTGGAGAATATTGAGTTTTAGAAAAGAAAAATTCAAAGTTTGCTTTCATGCATATAAATGCGACGATACAGGCGAGCAATTTGAGGACGAACAGCTTGCAGAACTTAATTACCAACAATTGCAAAACCAATATCGCGCTAAATACTCTATTCCGTTCCCTGCCGAAATTAAATCTATACGAGAAAAGTATGAGCTGTCGGCTGCAAAAATGTCGGATGTATTAGGTTTTGGAGCAAATAGTTATCGCAATTATGAAGCAGGTGAAATTCCTAGTGAGTCGAATGCCAGATTAATTCAACTAGCTGCCGATCCACACGAATTCCGTAAATTGATTTCTCTGAGTAAAGCCATTGATGGAAAGCTTCTCGATAAAACAAATACTAGAATAGAAAAAATTTTACTCGAGTTGAAAGATGAAAAAGTAAAAATAGCCATTGAAAACTATTTGTTTGTTGAAAAACAAGCAAATACGCTTACTGGATTTGTAAAGCCTAATTTGGATAAATTTGCTGAAATGGTTTTGTTTTTCAGCAAAGAACTCAAACCAATGAAAACGAAGCTCAACAAATTGCTCTTTTATGCAGATTTTAGTCACTTCAAACAAACTGGATTTTCAATAAGTGGGGTAAGCTATAAAGCGATACAAATGGGTCCTGTACCGAATAATTTCCAAAGTTTATATGAATATATTGCAAACAACGAATTAATTGACATAGTCAATATCCCATACACCGACGAAATTATTGGCGAACAATTTTTACCTTCTGTTGGAAAACAATTTGACAGTTCCCTTTTTTCTGATGTAGAAATTAAAATTCTGCGGTATGTTTGTGATAAGTTTAGAAATGCTAGTACGCAAGAAATGATTAACATAAGCCATCAGGAAACTGCATGGATAGATAATGAGAATACAAAAAAAACGATTGATTACGTGTTTGCTTTTGACTTAAAGTAACAATTCCATTCATGTTAGTTAGCACCACTAAAACCCAGCACAACAACCTGTAGTGCCGAGTTTAAAACTCCAACCAACTTCAATCAAAAAAAGCAAATGCCTTATGACATTTGCTTTTTTTGTTATTGTATTGGATTCCTTATTTTTTCAATTTATCCAAAGCTGCTTGTTTCGCGTCTTCAAATTTCAAAACCATATCGTCTATTACTTCTTTTACGGTATTTATTTTATCTGATAAATAGGCGTTGCTTCCAGCAAAAGCATACCCTTTGTCTAACCTACCTTTGTAGGCATTGTACAGCGAAACTACGATGCAATACGGTGCAACCTTGTAATCGCAGGTATGTAAGCAGTTGTACGGGCATGTTTTAGGGCGTGTAAGGCCTAATTTTACTCTTTCGAGAAAAGTGCCGTTCAGCGCACGGCCGGGCATACCCACAGGGCTTTGAATAATTTCTACATTATCGCCATTGGCTTTAACGTAGGAGTTTTTGAATTTTATATCCGCATCGCATTCGGTGGTAGTTACAAAACGACTTGCTATTTGTACACCTTGCGCACCAAGTTCCATCATTCGGTACATATCTTCGCCGCTATAAATA
>JAGNPC010000403.1 GCA_017989795.1 Paludibacter sp.
TTTGGCGTCAGCCTTTATCAATGCCTTCTGTACCATGAGTTTTGAAGACATCAAGATTAAGAGCTGGGATGAATATTAAGTTCAATGCATAATTGAGAATGCATAATTCATAATTAAAAACCGCCGATTGAAGAAATACGATCGGCGGTTTTTTGCGTCTAAAAAGTCAAATACAATAAGAATATAAAGATTACGCAATAATAATGTAAAGTTTACTTGTCAATATGCAATAAATACATTACATTTGCAGCATAAATTTAAAACTAATTATTATGACAAAGAATTATTTATTCCCTTCGAAGTTCCAGAAACTGGGTTGGATTTTACTAGTCCCTTTTGGATTATTGTTCTTGTATTTTTGTTTTACAACAAGTGGCTCCAGAATTGAATGGCAAATGCCTGTCTTTGCATTGGTAGATCAAGGATTCTTACAAAACACTATGTGGTTTGGCTTTACTTCAAATGATGTGTTCGACGAGGTAACTTTAATTGGCCTTATCCTATCTTTGCTTTTCATCGCCTTTTCCAAGGAAAAAGATGAAGACGAATTTATCTCACAAATTCGTCTGAATTCTTTAGTCTGGGCATTGTTAATCAATTACGTAATTTTAATTCTTGCAGAATTATTTATTTATGGATTACCATTTCTATACGTTTTCTATTTTAATTTAATCTTAATACTGGTGTTATTTGTTATTAAGTTCAGGATAGAGCTCCACAAACTCAAAACAAACGCTGAAAATGAAAAATAATATAAAAGTTGAAAGGGCAATAAAGAATATCACTCAACAGCAACTGGCAGATTCGGTAGGAGTTAGTCGGCAAACAATAAATGCAATGGAATTGGGGAAATATGTACCATCGACTTTATTGGCTTTAAAAATTGCACGTTGCTTTGAAACAAGTGTAGAGAAAATTTTCCAACTAGAGGATGGAGAATAAACAAGGTTGTCAATAGAACAAAACAGCCGATTGTTGAGATACAGTCGGCTGTTTTGTTTAGTATTACAAACAAACTTATTTGACGGCAGAAGCTAAGGCACTATTCAACGACAGAGCCGACGAATTAAAATTAATAACAGCTTCCATTGCATAATGATCGGAGAGGTTTGATGGCCGTTGACCGATCTTTTCATAGAAGGTCTTTACAGTTCGCTCTATCTGGTGGATAAATTGGTCATTCCGAACCAGAATATAGTCTATGACTCTTTTTTTACCCTGTGCGTTTTGTACCAATGTATTGTCTATTTCGTCATAAGTGTACTTGGTATCACCGGTTATTTCGCCATTATTTGCTTCGAGGATATGTAACATTTGCTTATAATTAGTATGATCGTCCATATCAATATTAAAATCGCCGCAAATAATTTGTGGAATATTCGGATTGAAATATTCATTCAACAAATGCTCCTTGATTTCGCTACATTGGCTCTCGCGCACCAAGTGTGAGTTATCAGCCTGAAGATGAGTAGTCAGCAGTTGAAACTTTGCACCATGAAAGTCGCCTTCAAACAGCACAGCTCCTTTACGTGCTATCATATCAAATCCTTTACTAATGCTAAACTTAATCTTATCCAGCTGAGTCAGGGGTATTTTGCTCACCACCCACAGCCCGCTACTTGTTCTAAATGGCAACATACATTTATTGGCAGGCCCGTATTGAAAAGGATACGCTTTTGCAAGTCGTTTTGACAATATACTACGACATTTAGTGCTGAAAGCTTCCTGAAAAACAATGATCTGACAATCGGAATGCTGCAATTTATCTGCTATTACCCGCGCACGATCCGCATTACGATTAAACAAACTAATATACGGTAACATGTAGATGTTCCAGCTGAGAATCTTGAGCGATTCTGAGTTTACGACAGAATTTTCTAACAGTTGTTCTTGACTGTTTGCATGAGAAGTAGATAATACCATAAGTAGTAAAATAAAAAATAAAATTTTAATCATATAATTGACTCTTATTTCTATCTGCAAACTAACAACAAAAACGTTACAGCAGTATGAAGAGGATATGTGTATATGATTAAAATTAGTGAGCCCATGGGTTGGCTGTTTTTTTGTTATAGAGTGATTGAGAGTAAAAGTTGATTTGTCCGTACGCCGACAGATGCATTTCCTTATCGACGATACTACCGAACAAACACTCATGATGAACAGCATTGATAGTAATAAAATACAGACCTTCACTGCTATAATTCCACGACTGCCAACGTGCGGTAGGGATACGGTATTTGTTTTGAAATTTTGAAGACATAGTATCTTGGTTTATAGCACAATGCAAATACAAAAACCTTTTTTATATTTGCATTCATACTAATTGTACACTTACAGTAAAAAACTTTTTTAAACGAGCAAAATGATGAACTTCAATAAAATGATTATATTTGTCACCGAATGTGAACGTCAATGCATTATCAACAAACACTTAAAATCAGTAAATTGAAATGAGTAAAATAATTAAATTTGGAGAAGATGTTGAAGGATACAACATCC
>JAGNPC010000404.1 GCA_017989795.1 Paludibacter sp.
GTATACGACCAAGTTCAGGCGATGCATTGTCTTTAAGCTTCCCAAATTTAGTTAGTAGGCTATCAATTTTTTTAATTATTAGCGGAAATGTTTCCGTTCCAGGCAAAAGTGCGGACAAGTAAGGATAAGGATTATTTTCATTTTTTGATAAAAATGAAACCAGCTTACGTACAGCCTCCAACGCTCTCCAAAGTCCAAAAACCTCCAACTCATCCAAAAAAAGCCCCTCCACCCTTACGCGCGAAAGTGCAGGACGCACATCGTAAAAATCGCCAATAGGCAATTCCTCACCATCGGTAGTTAGCACGCGGAGCATCTCGTCAGTTTCATTTAGCAAGCGATCAACTACTTCAAAATCAGCTGTAAATTGTATATCGTCCACCTTCTCGGAGCCTAATGTGCTTATACATTTGCCCTTAAGCAACTGCCGAATAGTGGTAAAATCTATTTTTTGTTCGAAATGGGATGGGTAAAGCATTTAAATATTCTCTTGAATTTTAGTTAGCAAAGGTAGTATTTCTGTGTTCATTTTCGAAAAAGCAAACCATTTCTTTCCGGCATCTTTAAGGGATGCTCCAATATGGTATAGTTCATTTTCATCAATAATAAGAAAACGGTCGTGAGAAAGTGCAAATTCTACAATTTCAACATTTCCATATTGAGCTGAAAATTTTTCGACATCCAACTTAAATTGTTTGCTGATTTGCTTCGTATAGATTTTGAGAGTTACGTTTAAGCTCCGTTTTGCAAATAAAGTAAGAATACTATCATCAATATAATTATCAATAAGAATAATTGATTTTTCTGCTTTTCGAACAAGGTCAGATATGAATTTATATGCATCAAAGACTTGACCTTCGTAGAAAATTCCTTTTTCGGACTTAATACTGCCTGATTCCAATGCTTTGAATAACTGATCAAATTTTTGTTCGTTCTGTAACTGACTTTTCTCTAATTTCTCTAATCTATTAAACATCAATGAGTTTTCAGCAATCAATTTACGCATTTCAACAAAGGCTTCCATAATCCGAATGGAAACGTTGATTGCTGTTTCACTACGTAATACCGCCGAAAGCATTGCAACACCCTGTTCTGTAAACACGTAAGGCAAACTCGATGAATGCTTTAAATTTTTGAACCGGTCGCAATTTGCGACCAGTTCAATGCGCTCGTTATCATTTAGTTGAAAACAAAAGGCAACTGGAAATCGCTGAATATTTCGTTTAACTTGCTCATTAATTCGTTTTGTAGAAACGTCGTATAACTCTGCCAGATCGCGATCAATCATTACTTGCTTGCCTCTGACAGTGAAAATTCTATTCTCAATCAAAACTGACTCAACTTTTGCGATTATCTCTTCCATAGATTTCAAATTTTAAAAGAACTATCATTTTGCTGATGCGCGTAACTTTTTCGCTTCTTCCCAAATCTCATCCATTTCGGCCAATGTCATGGTTTTTAAATCGCGACCCTGGCTAATGGTTTTTGATTCGAGATAATTAAAACGATCCGTAAATTTTTTATTGGTGCGCTCTAAAGCATTCTCAGGATTTATATCATAAAGTCGGGCTGCATTAATCAAACTAAATAGAATATCACCAAATTCAGCCTCCATTTTATCTTTATCGAGCACTTCAACTTCAGCTTTAAACTCATTAATCTCTTCCTGCACTTTTTCCCACACTTGCGTGCGCTGCTCCCAGTCGAAACCTACACTACGGGCTTTATCCTGAATGCGCTGCGCCTTAATAATGGCTGGCAATGAAACTGGAACACCTGAAAGTACCGTTTTATTTCCGCCTTTCTCTTTCAGTTTCAATTGCTCCCAGTTTTGCATTACAGCCTCACTGTCGGCAGCTACAGTATCAGCAAAAATATGTGGATGGCGATAGATTAGCTTCTCGCACAGTCCTTTACACACATCGTAAATGTCAAAATCGCCCGTTTCGGAACCCAATTCGGCATAAAAAACGATATGCAAAAGCAAATCACCCAACTCTTTCCGAATCTCTTTTTTATCGTCCTTGATTATGGCATCAGCCAACTCATACGTTTCTTCGATGGTTAACGTTCGTAAACTCTCAAAAGTTTGTTCCTTGTCCCACGGGCATTTAGCACGTAGTTCAGTCATAATTTGGAGCAACCGGCTAAACTCTGCTAATTTATTCTCTAAAGTATTCATTGTTTTAATTCAATTAATTGTAATGCACTTAATTTATCAATATGCAATTGTTGTACAAGCTCATCAAGCGAGTTAAACCGCTGTTCGTTACGTATTTTAGCGATAAATTCAACAGATATTTCTTGTTCGTAGATATCACCTTCGTAGTCAAAGATATTAACTTCCAAGCTCGTTTTCAAATCCTTATTCAAGGTAGGGCGTATGCCAATATTCATCATACCACCATACCAAACCGAATCCACAAGCACTCTAACAGCATATACAGCCGATGCTGGTATCATTTTTTCGGGATCTAAAACTTGTAAGTTAGCCGTTGGA
>JAGNPC010000085.1 GCA_017989795.1 Paludibacter sp.
ATACCAATGTTGGTTTTGATAGCCTCCGCCTACAAGGCCGCTTATTGGGCACCAAAGATTTCACCGAAAAAACGCCTAATATTTATGGTTCCGATTCGCACGGTTCAAACGTATTGTCGATCATGGCTGGCAATAAGCCAGGTCAGTATTTAGGCGCTGCGCCACATGCTTCGTATTGGCTTATACGCACAGAATATGCGCCTACCGAATACCTCTGCGAAACCGACTTTTGGGTATCAGGAATTGAATTTGCCGATAGTGTGGGCGTGGATGTAGTAAACTCATCGTTAGGCTATACTACCTTCGAAGATCCAGTGCTCGATTTCACCTACGCCAACATGAATGGCACCGTATCCAGAGCTAGCCGTGCGGCCACCATTGCCTCGCAAAAAGGGATTATCATTTGTAACAGCGCGGGCAACGAGGGTAATAAATCATGGCACTACATTAGTTCGCCTGCCGACGCTGCGGGCATAGTGAGCGTTGGTGCAGTAACCGCAACAGGCGAATCGAGCTTATTTAGCTCCTTTGGACCCACAGCCGATAGGCGTTTAAAGCCCGACATCAGCGCCATGGGCACAGGCACTAGCTACATTAACACATCAGGCTCAATTACGTCAGGTAGTGGCACCTCCTACGCTTCGCCCATAATGACTGGTATGTTTTCCTGCTTTTTACAATATGCCAAAGAAAAAATCAGCTCATATACTGTCACTTCGCTCATTGATGCCGTAAAGCGAAGCGCCCATCTTTATCCATTTCCCACAGCACAAATGGGTTACGGCATACCCGATTTTCAGGAAGCAAGTAATTATTTTGCTAGCGCAATAATAAAACCTTTTAACGAAAAGGTAAAAATAAGCACTACAAATTCTCAAATCAGGATAGATTTCAACAGTAATCAATTGCACGATATCTACATCTACAACACATCGGGACAACTTGTATACACCAATAGCGCTGTGAAAAACAACTCAATAATTTCTACTCAATATTTGAAAACAGGAATATTTTTTATGAAAATAAATAACAATTCAGAAACCGAAACTTTCAAAATTCAATTAAAACATTAAATTGGCACTATGTTTGCTTAGTTAGAAGCTATATTAAAATAATAACTAAAATAAATATCCCATGAAGATAAGAATTTTTACGGTAGTTCTAACTATGCTTTTTGCGGCAAACATAAGTTTCGCTCAACAATCAAAAACTGATCATAGCATGTTCCCTGCTGCCAGTGCAGGCTTTACAAAACAAATTATTACATTGCCAGTAGCCAAAAACGAAGACAATTTAAAAGTCGAAATTTTTGTTGGTAAAACCATCGAAGTAGACTGCAATCGCTACTTTTTATCAGGCACAATTAAAGAGCAAAACCTCGAAGGATGGGGCTATACTTTTTATAAAGTGGAGTCGAATGGAGCAATAGGTGGAACAAAAATGATGTGTCCAGATGAAAAGAAAACCATGAAATTTGTGAACATGCAAACACTATTGATTAGATATAACAGCAAATTGCCTGTGGTTGTATATGTACCAGATGGTATGGAGCTTAAATACCGCATTTGGAAAGCCGGTAAATTAAAATAATCAAAAACATTGTTGCATATTTCAACGTTAAAATAACTCAGCGCAACTCGCTTGCATTGAGTTATTTTTTTATCCTTTAATTAAACAGAAAAATGAATTTAGAAGAAGTCTTAAATTACCGAAGATCAGTACGCAATTATATAGCTGACAAGCCCTTGGATACCGAAAAAGTGAAGCATTGCATTGAATTAGCTACGCTTGCACCAAGTAGCTCAAATATGCAACTTTGGGAGTTTTATCACATAACAAATCGTGCCTTAATTGATAAAATGTCCGTAGCAGCGCTATCACAACAGGCAGTATCTACTGCTAATCAGCTTGTTGTATTTGTAACCCGTCAAGATTTACACCCCGATAGATCAAAAAAGATACTCGCCTTTGAACGTGGAAATATTGTCCGTAACAGTCCAGCCGATGCGCAAGAACGCCGCATGAAAGGGCGCGAAATATACTACGGCAAAATGATTCCTTTTTTGTATGCCCGATTTTTTGGGTTGTTAGGGCTTTTTAGAAAATTACTAACACTAACAGTAAGCATCTTCCGACCCATGTTCACAGGCACTTCGGAGGCCGATCAGCGCATAGTGGTACACAAAAGCTGTGCTTTAGCAGCCCAAACCTTTATGATAGCAATGGCCAACGAAGGCTACGATACCTGTCCACTCGAAGGATTTGACAGTCGCCGCGCAAAAAAGCTACTAAACTTACCATGTGGTGCCGAAATCAACATGATCATTTCGTGCGGCTATCGCGATGGCGACAAAGGGATATGGGGCGAACGATTTCGTGTGCCATTTACCGATGTGTACAAAAAACTCTAAACCCAAAGTTCATGCTCCGATTTACTTAATTAATTTCAATCCGCTGAGTGCCGAGCTGTCGCCTGGGCGAATGGTCAGTGCATGATTAAAAAGCACTTTGGCATCGGCGGCTTTACCAACATTAAGTTTAGTCCATGCTAGCATAATCACCGAATCGTAATCGAGTGGATACAAATTCACAACTTTTTCGAACAACTTATTTGCATTTATATAATCTTTACGATTGTAGTAAATAACACCTAACCAGTAGTTTGCCGTTGAATTTTGCGGATCTATTTTCAGAATTTGAAGATAGTGCACTTTTACCTTATCCCAACTTTCGAGGGCGCTTAAAGGCTTAATTGCGCCAAACCGTGCTTCGATGGCGTAGGGTTTTAGCGCCACAGCTTTGTCGTAATACTTAATAGATTCGCTGTAGTTTTTACCCAAATAAAGCAACCAACCCATGCGGATATTACAGAAATAATCGTTGGCTGCATAAACGCTTTTAACCTCCTTGATAGCAGCAGCATAGTTGACATTATTCTCGTATTCGTAGCTTTTGGAGAATGCTGTTTGACGTGTATTGTTTTGAGCAAAAACTCCTATTGTTATTGATAAACAAAAGATTATAGTTTTAAATTTCATATTTTCCATATTATCCCTCCTGCTATTGAATGTTGTTTGTATTTGTATTGCGTGTCAATAATTAATTTTTTATCAAAAGTGTAATTTCCAAATAATGTAAAATGCTTTCCTAAATAATAAAACAGGGATGCACCGGTCCGAAAAGTAGTATGATCTATCGAATTATACAAATAAAGTGCATTATTATCCACATAATTATTCAGATTTCCGAGCGTTACTGAACCTTGCAACCAAAACCTACGTGCAATTAACGCACCAATAGTTTGATTAAAAACCAAACGCGTTGAATCCGTATCGGCCAAGGTGTACAACGAACTTTTTAGGTATATTTTGCTTTTTGTAGGCAATAAAAAACCAAGCTGCAAGCCCGTTTGCGTTGCATCGACATAATCGTTCGAAAAATGCGAGCGACTTAACGACACATCAAACCGATTGAAACTGTGTGTTAGCTTAGCAAACCAAAGATTACCAGGCATTTTCAGATTGTCCGATTCGCTCTTTAAAGTTGTACCTACATAATGATAAGCCCCCATTAAACTTGTGCGGCTATATAACGACACATTACCGGCCACATAATACTCATTCTGAATGGTTTGATTTGTGATTTCAGTTATCTGACTATAATTGGAATAGGACTGATACAAACTGAAACGATATCCAAGTAGCGAATTTAATCCAACGCGTTTATAGGTTGGATTATTTCTTAAGTCACCTATCGTCACATCATTAAGTGAATTATCATCATTTATTTTGTAATTATACTCTACATCAACGGCATCAACAAGTCTTGTTTTTTTTACTTTTAACAAGGCTTGATTATCAGCATCTAATTTCGAGAAATGATAACGAGCCATTGCTTCATCGTTAATATTTACAGCCGAATAATATAAATAGGTATGCGAAACAGGATCGTCGGCATCAAACTTCAAAGCGTTTTCATAATGTTTAATTGCGGCATAAAAATTTCTTTTCATAAAATAGGCATAGCCCATACGCTGTTGAAGGAATTTAAAATCAATATCTTCGGATAATGCCATTTTTCCAAGTGATATCAATTCGGTCCAACTTCCATTTAAATAATAGTTGTAAGTTGTGCTATCAACCATGACGGTATTCAGTTTTTGCTGCCCAAACAAAGGCATAACAAAAAACAAAAATGCTATTAGATATTTATACATATTGCTTTAATTTTCGTATTTTTCGATTCGTATTCAAATTCAGTGATCCCTGTTGTTGTTATTGTAAGTTTACTTTCGCTTACAGCTCGTTTTTCAGTAAGGATATTAAAATTAACTTTGCTAACAAACTCAACTTTACCACTATTGAGTGCATGATCCGAGAAACCTATTTTCGATTGAAATTCTACGTTAACAAAACTCTTGAATGGGGCTACAAAATCGTGTAACCATTTTATAGGAAGTGGAATTTTATGAATATTCAAAGGCATATAATCTACAACATCAATTTGTTTATCCCCTAAATAAATTTTATATGCTGATAAATAAAAGTAATACAGCAACGAATTTTTATTTCCATAAAATGCCGTAAAATAAAACATCGAACCATCGTTCACATAATATGCTGTGGAATTGGTTTCGGCACAATAAAAATACTTTTGATTGAAAGCGTCGGTGTAGGTATCCCAACGTTCTGTTTTTTCGCTCTCTCCATTTTTAGTATATTTCATATTTAAAACACAATCGGGCAATATATTAAATGCATTAAACATAAATTGGTCCGAAGAAATAGGAGTCACAATATCACCTTTTTGTGGTTTCTTGTATTGCACCAAAGCATCACAACCGGAATTTACTTTGTAAAAATAAGCAAACGGATAATCGATGGTTTTAGCACCAATAACAGGATGCATCTGCATTTGAAAATGGATGTGTGGTTCGGGTGAACGACCAGAGTTACCACAATGTGCCAATAAATCGCCTTTATGTACAAACTCGCCCTGCTGCACTTTGAATGTACCTTTGCGAAGGTGCGAAATCTGACTATATAATCCATTGAGATGTCTGATAACAATACTGTTTCCCCAATTACTGACCGTATTTACCTGTCCGGGAATATTGTCATCGATATTATCCTGAATAAGTTCAATATAACCATCGGCGGGAGCAAACACAGGCTTGTTGTAACAATAATAATCGGACAATTGAAAACCATCATTCTTAAATGATCGACCATCGTTGTCGGTAATCATAAAATCGAACGCATGTCGCCATTCGCCTTTATGCGTAAATTCACCTTCGTGTGCCTGTGTTACAGTCCATTCACCTATAAAGGGCAGATTTACAGCAAAATAATACAAACCTGAAAGTCGTTCTACATTATTCTGATAGGTATACAAATTCTTTTCGGGCGAATTCAATTGCAAAGGCGTGAGCACCAACATTTCGGCCTTTGTGCGCATTTGCAAGAAATAAATAAAAAGTATGGTAACAAACGAAAATGGCAACGAAAACACGGGCAACTGAATAAATCCCAATAACTTATAGAAAAAAAGCAAAACCAACGAAGTGAGTGGAATAAGTAAAATTGTCCATAAATACGATTGGCGCGAAGGAATGGTGAAAAAACCACCAACGGCAAAAGCCACCATCATATAGTTTGCACCAATGTTGTAATAATTGATACTTGCTGCCTCCGAGCCCGTAAATTGTGCAAACAAATAAGCCGACAAAAAGCCAATGATTGACAGCGAAAACATGATACGCGAACTAATAAGCAATGCAATAGCTATTAAAAAGCCTGCAATCAAATTACTTTGAAAAAAAATGGAACTTAACGAACGCAGATAGGTATCGACCAGCTGATGAACCTGAAACGAATCAATGGTCTTGAACAGCTCAAGCAAATCATTACCTCCAACCGCATATAATTCGTTGATCCAAAATATACTGCGCTGCGTAAGTCCTAAGTTTTCGAAATGCGACGAAGGCAACACTACAAACCAGAATGTAATTACAAACGGGATACTCAAAAAAGGTAATTTGTATTTATACAACCAACCGCCTAAGCTCACCGATAGCAAGAGTGTGAGCAACGAAGCCAAGGCCAGCAAGCTAAAAAAGACAACGCTTGGGTCGAAAAAAGTACCCATCCCCAACCCTACCAACAGCGCATTGAAACTGTAGTAGCCGCTTTGAAGCGTAGGTTGATGTAAGTTCATTTTTTTCCCTACAAAAAGTACAAATATGACAGCAAGCAATCCACTTACGCCACCCCAGAAATTCAGGAAACTGACCAACAACAAAGTGCTGGCCAGTATTTTATTATCTAAAAAGAAAATTATGGAATAACTATTTAAAATTCCGTTGAAAGTATCTTTTAATAATTGCTTCATTCGCTTATCGTTTATAGTGAGGGTATGACTTGAAGTCATACTCTCACTGTTTTTCACTTTCAACTCTCTACTCAAAACTCTCTACTCAGTACTAATCAAGCCAGATGTTCCGGTATTTGTTCCAATTCCTCCATATATTTCAAATCTTCGCCTTTGCGAATAATATGTGTATTGTTATCATTGTCAATCAACACAATAGGCGGACGGTAGGTAATAAATTGCATCCACTGTGTCATATTATAAGCACCTACCTTGTGTACAACCACCTGATCGCCTTTTTGCAACATAGGCATAGTAATACTTTCGCGCACCACATCAATATTCATACATAGCGGGCCAAACATCACCATTTCTTCCGTTTGGTCACCACGCTTTTGAGCCGGACTGATTTTATGGTCGTACCAAAGCGAAGTAAATAAGGAGTTCAATCCAAAATCCATAATGGTAGCACGTCGTCCGTCGGAAAGGCGTTTAGTAGCTATTACCGAGCCCAATAAATAACCAGCATCGTCAATCAAAGCACGTCCACTTTCCAATATCAAAGTTGGCAATTCGTCCTGTTTAAATCCGTATCCGAGAATAACGTCGGTAATGGCGTCGGCAAATTGATCGATAGACGGAACAGTGTCAGTTCCCGGAAGATAAGCACCTTTGAGCGTATTGGTAGAAGGGAAACCACCACCAAGGTCGATGTATTGAACCATTTTACCAAAGCGTTCCTTTACGCCCCAAGCCAACTCGCAGAGGTTACGTGCAGCAATGGCATAAGCTGTAGGCGACAACATAAAAGTTCCGATATGGCAATGAATACCAACCAATTCCAAATTATCGGAATTTGCAATACGTGTGAGTGCATTCCAGGCTTGTCCGTTTTCGAAATTGAAACCAAACCGATCCCATTTCGGATAAATGCCCGTATCCATATTTACGCGAATGGCTACGCGCGGCTTCAAACCATGCTCCTCGCTCAGGCGAATAAGCGAATACAATTCGTCGTAATGGTCGATATGAATCAGCGAATTGTTTTGTGCAGCCTGTATCAGGTCGCTATCGCTTTTATTGGGACCATTGAAAATGATTTTGTTGCCATGTACGCCATTTCCCAAGGCTTTGTTGTATTCGAAACCCGAAACCACCTCAGCCCACGAACCTTCCTGATGGAAAATGCGACAAACAGCATTGTTGTAATT
>JAGNPC010000086.1 GCA_017989795.1 Paludibacter sp.
CCTCTGGCTGGCATAGTTAAAATAATAACATTTAAAGCAGTATCTTTATTTCACACCGGTCGTACAAATCTAGCCAAAGGCTAGAGGCTGGAACCATACGACCAGCATCCGACGATTAGTTGTATGCTACGGGGAACAGTACTTAGTTTTATTACTCTGCAATAATTTTATTGATACCTAAAACCTTTAATTGACTAGGGATAGCTGCAAAAAACACTTTATGATTTGGTGGAAAAATATCTTTTCGCGTCGATAGTTTTAAAGGCATAATAGAACGCTGATTTTGATATTCAACTTCTAGTTCTACTTGTACAGCATTAGTCAAGCCTGGATGATTATTTATTTTCAAAATTAGTATTTTCTGATTTATGCTTTCTTTGGTTAATAATTCTTGTACATAAAATGTGTTTATATTCTGATTTTTTGTAACTACAGAATAGGCCATCATGCCAGGAATTACATTTAGATTGAACACAAAATCAAAATCAGTAAAAATAAAATCAGCAATCCAATACTGTTCATTTTTTCTGTTTGGTAAAATTTTTGCATAATTATCCATTATAAACTTAGATAATTTATATGAATTGAGTGTCATTCCGTAATAAGTATTGTGTTGAACACCACTATATTCATTATTAAAAGCCTCTCTGGTATAAAGAGTGCTGTCATAAGATTCTTGCAAGTCGAGCCACTTCAAATGAGGAATTTCTTTAATTGCTTCTAAATTTCTATTTTTTTGAATAGAATAATTATCAAATGTTTTGTAATACATTGGTGCGGTAAATAGCATCAATTCAATGTTATTTTCTTTACATAGCTCATATAGTTTTTTAAGATATTTGATATTATCTGCAGCTATAATCCTCTCTGCACATTTAATTGGCGAACCAAGAGTCGAATATTTTGCAATGACCGAGTCTTTCAAAAAGTTCTGACCGTGCGAAAATCGCCCTAAGTCGAAATCTGATCTATCAGGATTCTTCGGTATTCCAATATTCTTACTATTGAATGCTATTCGAGCGGTATCAGTAAGCAAAAAATTATGATTGCGAATTGTTGGAGACCATGCTTTTATCCATTCATCTGATTTAAATAAATACAACATGGAAAAAAATTTCGCACTTGAGTTTTTCTTCGCATCGAAACTCTGAATGCGACCCCACTCTACCCCAATTTCAGTTCCATTCAAGCACGAAGTTTCAAGAATAACAAGTTTTGGTTTTGAATGATGCAATAATATATCCTTTAGGTTAAAGTACGAGTCGATTACAGCTGATCCTGGGGTATTGAGAATAAAACAGTAGGTACCTGTTGCCATTGACACAATGTAAGGCTCCACACCAGCAGAGGCATGAGAGTTACCAAAAACTACAATATCTGCATTTTTGTGTTGGATATCCGAAAACCGGTAAAACGAACGCCATTTCCGTTCAGTATGATTATTTGATTGATCTCCAACAAAATACTCTTTTTTATCAGTATAAGCAATTACTGCTATCACAGCCAGAAGCAGCAGAATACTTTTCACTAAAAAGTTCTTTTTGCCATCTGATTTTATGATTATAGGTTCGGTATGCTTTTGGCGTTTTTGATCTTTGGCAGGTTTAATGTTTTGTTTTTTCATCTGTTTATAATATTTACCTTAGTATAGGACATTTAGTTTCTTAATTAGAGTGAGTTTAGTAATGAAGACTACAAGCACTGTTAGAATTGAAAATAAATAAATGAGTGTTCGTTGCCGTTTCCATATTGCCCATAAAATACTAGGAATAAAATGACAGCAAAATAAAACATCCATCGTAACACGGAAGGTACTTTGACCCATAATTTAGGAATAAAATCAGCGCTTCTTTCTATTGTAATTTCAATCAGAAAAAGAAACAATATTAGTTTTAATGCTAGTTTTAATTCGGCTGCATTTAATCCAAAATTAAGAATATTATCTATATTTCCTAAACCGGCGTTTGAAAATAGACTCAATGCATCTGTAAATGTTTCAGCGCGGAAGAATACAAGAGAAACCGTCCAACAAAGTGTGATAAAGATTCCCTTAAAAACTCGTGCTGTAATACCTTTCGACTGTATTTTATCTAAAATTGGGTCGAACAGTATCATAAACATAGCATTTAAAATACCCCAAATGACAAAATTCCAAGAAGCACCATGCCACAATCCACTCACGGCAAAAACAATGAGTAAATTGCGTATTGTTTTACTTTTACCATTTTTACTACCACCTAGAGGTATATACAAGTAATCTTGAAACCACGACGAAAGTGATATGTGCCAACGCTTCCAGAAGTTTCCGAAAGAAAAACTTAAATAGGGTCGCTTAAAATTTACTAACAAATCGAAACCTAAGAGTTTACCCAGGCCTAGCGCAATATCAGAATATGCCGAAAAATCTAAATACAACTGAAAAGCAAAAAAGATAGTAGCGATTACAATTGGAAGGCCTTCAGAACCAGGAATATCACCATAAACTTTATCCACAAAAACAGCTAAACGGTCGGCAATCATAATCTTTTTGAATAATCCCCACAAAATCAGACGCATACCACCTACAACCATATTGTAACTAAATATTCGTTCTTTTTTAACCTGTGGTAAAAGATGTGTTGCTCGCTCAATTGGACCAGCTACTAACAAAGGGAAGAAACTAACAAAAACCGCATAATCAATAAAGCTTTTCTGGGCTGTAATTCGATTGTTATAAATGTCAATTATATATGATAATCCATGAAAAGTGTAAAATGAGATTCCTACAGGAAGAATTATGTCTAAGGTTGTAGTATTTATATTTATACCATTTAAAGCTAATAAACCAGTGAATGAACTTATAAAAAAATTGTAGTATTTAAGTACAGCTAGAAAACCTAAGTTAATAATTATGCTCATCCAAAACCACAATTTCTTCTTACCCGGAGTTTGTTCCATTTTCAACCCCGTAACAAAATCCAACAGAGTTGAAAACAAAAGCAAAAAAACAAAACGCCAATCCCAGCAAGCATAAAAGAAATAACTTGACACAAAAAGTAAAGCATTTTGCCACTTTAAACTTTTATTGACAACAAACCAATAGAGGAGAAAAACGATAGGAATAAACAGTGCAAAGGCAATTGAATTAAAAAGCATATAAATTGATTAGATAAATTATTGTAATAAAACGGCTTAATTTTATAGTGTTACAAATATGAAAAAAAAAGACAAAGCTACTACTTCTGAGCGAACTTTCCAAACTGCTAACGGATAAATATACTATTTTTAAAAAATCAAGATATGCTTATATGAACTGATAAATAGTCATATTTGGTTGGGAATAATTTGCCCACCCAGCACCAATTGAGGGAACACACCAAAATTGTTTAAGTACTTATCTTTCAGCGCATAGTTATCGGTAAAAATAGAGGTTCATCACTGCAAAACAAAACTTCGAATCCAAATCGGCAAAATTAAAAAAAAAATAAAATCTTCATTTGATTTTAGAACGCTATCACAAAGCAGAGAACAAGCTCGTTGGAGGTTGTTACATAAGATTTGTTTAAGTCAATTCGAAGTACGAGGGTAGAAACTGCAATTTGTATGAGATCGGTGTAGTTTTGTGCATTAAAATGCAGCTGAATTTCACCACTTTGAATTGTATAATCCATGTCGTGTGTAAGCTCACCACTCGAATAATCCATTTTAGCAATATCAGAATAAAGCAAATAATCGATAAACTGTGGTATTTTGACATTAAAATAGTTTATATCACGCTCTTTATCAAATAGTTGATATGTTTTAGGCTGTTGGATATAATCGTAAAAAGTAAATACTTTACCAAAAAAACGTCTAAAGCCATATCAGCCAACACGTTAGGAAACAACATATCGATATGAACTAAATTAGTTTGCTGATAAAACGATTCGAACTGCTTCACTCGGACTTGTTCTTTTGAACACAAATCGGATAATTGCCTAATAGAATCTAAATAATTGACACTATAAACCAAGCTATACGATGCCAGCCGCTTAGCATTAAGAATAATTGAATTAGACGATAAATTCATTTATGCAAAATTGAATTTGAGTAACTAAAAAAATTAAGAAATTGCAAAAAACCGATTACAACCAAAGTGAGAAATCGAAATAAATAATTGAACTTACTGGAGATATACGAATATTACTTACTTGAAAACGAATATTATCAAATAAATAATTGAATAGCTTTAAACGTTCGTAAAGTGTAGTATAAACTGGAAAACGTAAAGATGCATCGTTTTTATCTAAATATTTATGAAAATCATGTCTCTGACTATTATTAGCTGCATTTGCTATATCAGAGTAAAGCAATAATTCAATGAAATCGAAAATTCGATCTTTGATATACACATTATCTGAGTACGAGGCTTTATATGACATACGCTCATCACATCGTATGTAATCTGCAAACGTGCTAATATGTAATTGATAGGCCTTTGAAACAATATCTAAAAAACAGGTATAAAAATTTACATCAACAATAGCCATATTAGCCAACTGAAAAGACGAAACAAAATCCAATAAACAGCTGTTCGTTTGCTCGTCTAAACTAATACTAGTAAAATCAACTACAGGATACTTATCAAAACGAAAATGATAAGTAGCTAGAGAAATACTAGATAAATGAAAATTATGAAATACAGCAGACAACGAACTATCATTATCAAAAACACTTTGAATATTCGGATTATAGAACGTCATGAAATAAAAAAGATTGATTAGATTTTAAGAGTTGCACAAAGATAAATAATTATTTAAATAAACAATAACCACGAATATAAACAAAGTAATAAATAATGATTGGAATTTTTATAACTTTGCATTCCAAAACATTAGAACAAGAAAAGTGTTTTGATTAAAGAAAAAACAGCAAACAGTAATACACTAGAAAATGGATTTTAAATACGATGTAATAGTAATAGGTGCCGGACATGCTGGTAATGAAGCGGCCTGCGCAGCTGCCAATATGGGTTCCAAAACCTTACTTATTACGATGGATATGAATAAAATTGGCCAAATGAGCTGTAACCCTGCTGTGGGTGGAATAGCTAAAGGTCAAATAGTACGCGAGATTGATGCTTTAGGCGGTCAAATGGGTATAATTACCGACCGTTCGGCTATTCAATTTCGTATGCTAAACCGTTCGAAAGGACCAGCTATGTGGAGCCCACGCAGTCAGAGCGACCGACATAAATTTATACAAGAATGGATTAAAGTAATGACCGATACTCCAAACTTGTATATTTGGCAAGATACTGCAACAAAACTGCTAATTGAAGACAATATTGTATCCGGTGTAATTACGGCTTTGGGTGTAGAGATCAGAGCAAAATCGGTTGTACTCACCGCAGGAACCTTCCTAGGTGGACTGATGCATTTTGGTAAAAACCAACTCAGCGGTGGACGTGTTTCCGAACCAGCATCCTATGGCTTAACAGAACAACTAAAAGAAATTGGCTTCACATCAGATAGGATGAAAACGGGTACTCCATGCCGTATCGATGGAAGAACCATAGACTTTAGCAAAACAACCGAACAACTAGGCGAGAATGACTTTCATAAATTCTCGTTCCTAGAAGAAGTGCAACGCGATTTAAAACAAATGAGTTGCCATATAACCTATACCAACGAGCAAACACATGATGAACTACGCAAAGGGTTGATTGATTCGCCCCTTTACAACGGTCAAATACAAAGTATAGGACCACGCTATTGCCCAAGTATCGAAACGAAAATTGTAACTTTTGCCGATAAGCTAGCTCACCAGTTGTTTTTAGAGCCCGAGGGAGTAGATTCAAACGAGTACTATCTAAATGGCTTTTCGTCATCCCTCCCACTCCACGTACAAATAAATGCTATACATACTGTACCCGGACTTGAAAACGCACAATTATTTCGTCCAGGATATGCCATTGAGTACGATTTTTTCGAACCCACGCAATTAAAACATACCTTGGAAACGAAGCTAGTAAAAAACCTTTTCTTTGCTGGACAAATAAATGGAACGACAGGATACGAAGAAGCAGGCGGACAAGGACTAATTGCGGGAATAAATGCACATATTAATTGTCATGGTGGAAAACCATTTACACTTGCACGAAACGAAGCCTATATTGGTGTATTAATAGATGACTTAGTAACCAAAGGTGTAGATGAACCGTACCGTATGTTCACTTCGCGAGCCGAATACCGCTTATTACTCCGACAGGACGATGCAGATATGCGTTTAACACCAAAAGGCATTGAACTTGGACTAGTAAAATCAAACAGAGTACAACAATTACACAGCAAAAAAGAAGAACAAGAGAAATTGCTCAACTTTGTACAAAATTATCCCGTAAAACCAGCCCATATCAATGGTTTTTTGAGCAGTATAAACTCTTCGGAACTAAAACATGGTTGCAAAGTAGCCGATTTGATTGTACGACCACAGTTTGGAATAACCGAATTAGCTACCGCAATACCCGCATTAGAACAAAAAATAAATGCAATTGCTAGCCGTAAAGACGAAATAGTAGAATCGGTAGAAGTAATGATGAAGTACCAAGGCTATATTGAACGTGAAAAGCTAATTGCCGAAAAACTCCAACGTTTAGAGCACATTCCCCTACGCGGACGCATTGAATACAGCGCCATAAACTCGCTCTCAACAGAGGCTCGTCAAAAATTGAGCAAAATTGACCCTGAGAATATTGGACAAGCTAGTCGCATCCCAGGTATCTCTCCTAGCGATGTAAATGTACTTTTGGTATTACTAGGAAGATAAAAAAAGGCATATTACATTATTCACTTTGAGAAAAAAAATCAAAAAAGGTGATAAATGTATATTATCTACCAAAAAACTTTCCTTAAATGTTTCACGTGAAACTTTTTGAAAAAGAAAATTCATTAAAATTAGCTGATATACTCACTATTTGGAACGTAATAAAAAAAATCGAAGAGATTTAATTAAAAATTGATCCTTAAAAAAGGTAATTTAAAATGTTTCACGTGAAACATAAAATCATTTTGATGTACAAAAAAAATGAATAAACAGAACGATATATTAAAAAATCAAGTTGATTCACTACCTGAAGTTCCGGGAGTATATCAATATTTTAATAACTTAGGTGAAATAATATACGTAGGAAAAGCAAAAAATTTGAAGAAAAGAGTTAGCTCTTATTTCAATAAAATACATGAACAAGGAAAGACGAATGTACTTGTAAAAAATATTTCAAGTTTAAAATATATTGTTGTAGCTAGCGAAGAAGATGCATTATTGCTCGAAAATAATCTTATTAAAGAATATCAACCTAGATATAATGTATTATTAAAAGATGGTAAAACCTATCCAAGTATATGTATAACTAAAGAACCATTTCCACGAATATTTAAAGTTAGAAACATACTCAAAAACGGTTCAACCTACTATGGTCCCTATAGTTCGGTGTGGACAATAAATGCATTATTAGAAATAATTCATCAACTGTATCCAATACGTACATGTAAACTACCACTATTTACTGATAATATAAAGGCAAAAAAATTTAAAGTATGCCTAC
>JAGNPC010000087.1 GCA_017989795.1 Paludibacter sp.
AAATAAGGAATTTCACCTTTTATATTAATATTGTTTTTTAGGCTACTTACAGTGCCTTTAAATGTGGCTGTGTCTTTTAATTCAAAGGGTAATTCAAGTATCTCGCTCAGCGAATTGCTGTTTTTAACTTGTAAATCAATATTTATAAAATTACTATTAGAAACCAAGTTTTTGGTATTTTTCGACAGTGCCGGTAGGTATTTCTGAATAATACCATTTACTATTTTGGGTATCTGACTGTAGGTGAACTGACCTGCAAAACTACCGTTTATAAAATCGGATTGGACACTGAAATTTGTATTGTTATTGGCAATTTTACTTGTTAAGCGCACCTCATTAATATTCAATGTTTTATCGTTGTTGGTTAACTTAAGATTATCGAGCACCAGAAATCCGTTTAAATTATTTGCATTATTACCTGTTATATTGGTGTTTGCTGCAAATGAGAATCTTAATCCTTTTAAATTCTTGATAAGGTTGAGTGCATGTAGGTTTACATCGGCTACATCCAGCTTGAAGTTGAAAACAGGTAGTTTGTTTGTTAAATCAATAACCCCTTTAAAATCAGCTGTTATATTGGAATCGTTAAGTAATATACTCCCATCAAAACCCGAATTGGAGTATTTGCCATTTAAAACGATATCCTGATAGTTGTATGCTAAAAAATCGATACTTTTGATATTTCCTTTAATTTCGCCTTTGAGTTGTTTGCCAGCAAGTTTGGCGCCACTTGTGGAAATATCCATCGTAAGTAAGCCTAAATCATTGGAATTTAATAGTTGATTGATTTTGAGCTCACTCGTAACTAGCTTTCCACTATACGAAAAATCTTTGAATTTATTTTCAAACTTCAGTAAAATGTCGGTGTTAATATTCCCTATGTCGGTTTTTAAATTGCCGTAAGCTACCAAGTTATTCATAAAACCAGAGATATTGCCCTTGTAGCGTACTTGCCCCAAATTAGTGAGTTCTTTAGGTAAAATGAATGGCTTATTTGTGATTTTTGAAATAAGATCCTGGATTTCGGATTTATTAATTGAAAAATCTTTTATGTCTGTATAAATAAATGCATCTTCGAGTTTTGGTAATCCGTTTATTTCAAAATTTGTATTAATGTTTAAATCCTTCTCGTGTTTAATTTCCAAATTACGAATACGAAGGTTGGCTAAAGTACCTGAAATGTCAGCACTTAAATCAATTTTCTTGTCTAGCCTTTTTAATTCGGGCACTAAAGGTCCTAAATCGGCTAAGTTTAATTTAGAGGGCTTTAATGGGATTTTAAAACGTAAATTTTTGAATAGATTTTTAAACTCGCGTAAACTGTCGTATTTTAATTCTATATCGGCCAAGTTAAGTTCGCTCTGAGCTAACTTAAGATCAATATACTTGATGTGTGTAAAGTGATGGTTTGCCACTATTTGCGATGAAAATTTAGCAACCGAGAAACCAGATTTCTCGTTGAATTGGATATTGTTTATAGCAACATTCAATGAGTCTTTGTTTAGTAAATTTAAATCGAAATCCAATTTGATATTCGAAAAATACAAATCTGAAGTGTTTAATTTACCTGAACTGGCATTTTTAAAGTTCTTTTCGGATTTAAATCTGAATTGCGAATTATTTAATTTAAAACTATTGATTTTATAGACTATTAGGGATGCCGATTTGCGTTTTGGTTGCTTTAATGCATTAATTATGAAGTCGGCATTGGTTTTTCCGTTTTTGAATTGCTTTAAATTTCCTTTTAAACCATCAAATTCAACTGCCGTAAAAAGCAACTTATTATTAAATAACTGCCAAAAATGAATATCAATATAGGTTCGCTTTACAAATACTAAGGTATCGTTTTGTTGGTCTTGAATATACAGATCTTTAACGCGAAGTGTGTTAAATAGCTTGTAATCAACATTTCCAATGCTGATTTTAGAGTCAACATAACGAGATACCTCACTTTCGACAATGTTTGAAAGTGCGTTTTGAATTTTATTGCTTTGTAAGCACAATGGTATAATTGCAGTAATCAAAACGATTATCGCAACTAAATTCAGAGCTATGTTAATGATTTTTTTTATACCTTTGGGCTTTTATTTGTGCAAAAATAATAAATAAATTCAGTACAATTACATAGAAAAATTTTTAATTTTCAAATGAGTTCAATTATTATACTTGGTATTGAGTCATCGTGCGACGATACTTCAGCCGCGATTATTAAAGATGGTGTGTTATTATCCAATATTACTGCCTCCCAATCTGTACACGCAAACTATGGTGGTGTAGTTCCCGAGCTAGCTTCGAGGGCACATCAGCAAAACATTATACCTGTTGTACACGAAGCATTAAGTGTGGCTGGGGTTGATAAAGCCGATATCAGTGCAGTGGCTTTTACACGTGGTCCTGGTTTGCTTGGTTCGTTGTTAGTAGGTACGTCGTTTGCCAAGGGGTTTTCGCAAGCATTGAACATACCTTTGGTAGATGTAAATCACTTGCAAGCACACGTATTGGCTCATTTTATTAGCGATGCAAACGATTCGCCTAAGTTTCCTGAATTTCCTTTTCTGTGTCTGCTCGTTTCGGGAGGTAATTCTCAAATTATTGTAGTTCGATCGTATTTTGAAATGGAAATCATTGGTCAAACCATTGATGATGCTGCCGGTGAGGCTTTTGATAAATGCGCTAAAGTAATGGGATTGCCCTATCCGGGTGGCCCTTTTGTTGATAAGTTAGCCAAAGACGGTAATCCAGCGGCGTTTGTGTTTAGCAAACCGCAGATACCTGATTATAACTACAGCTTTAGTGGGTTAAAAACCTCGTTTTTATATTTAGTTCGTGATAAAGTAAAGGAAAATCCAAACTTTATTGCTGAGAATATGAATGACTTATGTGCTTCTATTCAGTATTCGGTTGTAGAAATATTGATGAATAAGCTTCGTAAAGCATCTAAAGATTTAAAAATAAAACAAGTAGCACTTGCAGGAGGTGTGTCGGCAAACTCAGCACTCCGACAGGCTTTTGCCGAGCATGCTCAAAAATACGATTGGGAAGTTTATGTTCCGGCAATTGCTTATACAACTGATAATGCAGCCATGATTGCCATTAGCGGTTATTTTAAATACCTTAAAAATGATTTTTGCGAATTAGATCAAGCGCCTTATGCACGAGTAGGAGTTTAGATGTGAAACCTTTAAAACAAAGCTTATGTTCTCGGAAAAACTACCTGATAGATTGAAGCAGTACAGCGGAGTGATTTACTTCATGCTTGTTTTAATATGCGCTCATTTTTTTTGGAAATTCACGGTTCTCGGCGACGATACGGATACTCTAATTACATTCTTAGGCCTCGATATATCGGCGCCTTTTAATGCAATGGCAGCACATGTGGCACGAGCTTCACAATTTATTTTATCCCTCGCAAATTACGATTTAGAACTTCTACAACATAATGTATTAAAATATGAAAATGGCGTAGCTGTACGTATAGTTTGGTCGTGCACTGGAATTAAACAGGCGTATATATTTTTCTGTTTAATAGCCTTTTATAAAGGAAATCTAAAGCATAAGTTTTGGTATATTCCACTCGGTTTAGTCGTTGTTTATATCACCAATATATTTAGAATATCAGCAATAATTGCCTTAATACAAAACAATCCTCAGTGGTTTGATTTGCTTCACGAACATCTGTTTAAATACTTTTTTTACCTCGTACTTTTTGGTATGTGGGTGTTGTGGGAAGAGAAAATTAAATCAAAAAATTAAACAACTACCTTATTATTTTTGATTAATTGTTTTCGAAGTGGTACGATAAATAATGCAGTAAAAGCAGCACTTAATACAGCCAAATAAACAGTATCGCCAGTTCCAATTGTATCAATATCGATAACGCTTATTCCATTAAATTTTAAGTAATAAAATACGACAGCTACTCCATTATTGATGGTGTGTGCTAGTATTGGCAACCATAAATTTCCACTCCATACGAGCATGTATCCAAACAGAGCACCAAGAAGAAATCGTGGAAAAAAGCCATAAAACTGCAAGTGTATGCTGCTAAAGATAAAAGCTGCCACCCAAATAGCAAAAATGCTGTTTTTCCATTCGCTAAGCAATTTGAAAACAACGCCTCTAAACATCAATTCTTCGCCCAATCCGGCTAAAACAGCAATTAATAGAATGTTGAATACTAAATCACTGATAGTTGATACATTAACCAACCGAATAGTCAATGCTTGAAGTTCATTTTCGGTAGTTCGCATCCAATTTTCTATCCAAGATAGCGATTCGGGAAAGCTAATTTGCTGGTTGATTGAAGCTATAAAATTGATAACTGGAATTGCTGCCAACATAGTGCCAATTACGAGCAAATAGGAGCTTGGTGTGCTATTTTTTTTTAGGTTTAAATACGCGAGTGGTTGTGTGCTCCAATGTGCAGCTAACAAGAGTGGTAAGGCTATAAATAAACACAATGACTGTATGAGTTGTGCTTGCTTTATGGTACGAATACTATTCAAATCACCATCGGTAAAAATTAATGTGAGCGAAGTTAGAAGTAATATTGCTAAAAAGAGGCCAACTAAAAGTTGAAATGTTTTGTTGAGAGGGCTTGAGTGTTGGTATTTTCCGATCATTGCAGTTAAATTATTGCGATAAAATAACATAAGGCTGATTCAATTAAGAGTCAGCCTTATAGTTTGATTTTCAGCAAGATGAATTAATCTTCTTTGGTTTGAGGTGTGATCAATTTGTATCCTTTACCATGAATATTGATAATAGCTACATTTTCATCATCTTTCAATAATTTACGTAGTTTGGTGATATAAACATCCATGCTACGAGCATTGAAATAATTATCGTCAACCCAAATAGTTTTTAATGCAAAGTTACGCTCTAAAATGCTGTTTGCGTTAGCAGCAAGCAAGTTAAGTAATTCCGATTCTTTGGTGGTCAATTTTTTAGAATCTCCATCAATAGTAAGTGTTTGTTTTTGAGCATCGAAAGAGAATTTACCGATGTTGTATACAACCGCCTCTTTCACTTTTTTACCGCGCACACGACGCAATATTGATTCGATACGATAAAGAAGTTCTTCCATGCTGAAAGGTTTCGACAAATAGTCGTCGGCGCCTAATTTAAAGCCTTGAAGGATATCTTCTTTCATTGATTTTGCCGTAAGGAATATAATTGGCACTTCGGCATTTACAGCACGTATGTCAGCTGCAAGCTGAAAGCCATCTTTTTTAGGCATCATAACATCAAATACACACATGTCGTATTTGTTGCGTGTAAATGCTTTATAACCAGCCTCACCATCAGGTTGAAGATCTGCATCATACCCTTTAGTTTGCAAATATTCTCTTAAAAGCATGCCAAGATTTTCGTCGTCTTCGCAAAGTAGGATTTTAACTTTTTCTTCTGTCATAATTCGTAGTTTTTTAATGTTGGTATTGTGATTGTGAATTTTGTTCCAATATTTAGTTCGCTTTCAACTTTAATTGTGCCTTTATGTTCGGCCACAATTTTCTTTACATAGGCTAATCCTAGCCCAAATCCTTTTACATTGTGTAAATTTCCGGTTGAGACGCGATAGAATTTTTCAAAAATTCGTTTTAAATCTTCTTTCGCCATTCCGATACCGTTATCCTCAATGCTAATTATATAGTTTCCTTTTTCATTCCAAGTTTCTACAGTTAAAATTGGTACTTTATCGCAATATTTTAATGCATTATCCAATAAATTAAAAATAACATTTGTAAAGTGGACTTCGTCAATTAATGCTAAATCATCGGTAGCGCTAATTTTGGATGTTATTTGTCCGTCTTTGCTTTTTACTTTTAATGAAAAGTTTGTTACTATCTCCTTAATTAACAAATTAATTTGCATTTCGTTCACTTTGAGTATCGATTTATCTTTCTCGAACACTGCCATTTGCAAAACTTTTTCGACCATAAAGCTTAAACGCTTAGTTTCGTCGCGTATGACTTTTGAAATATGACCTAAGGTTTGAGCCGATAAACCAATGCTGGGGTCTTGTAGCATTTGTGATGCTAACGAGATACTCGAAATTGGTGTCTTTAACTCATGAGTCATATTGTTCACAAAATCATTTTTTATGGTGTTAAGTTGTTTTTGTTTAAAAATAATAGTTATGGCATAAATAAAAATAAACAATATAAATACAAGTAAAATAATTGATGGGAGTAATAATGTTAATGATTTATAGATGAAATTTTGCTTTGTGGGAAATGTTACTTGCAAAAATGCTTCTCTACTGTTATCTTCGGATGGAAATAATTTTTGAGAATATACATTGTTGTTCGTAATGCCTGTATGTTCACTTTTATTGCATTTGTAAATAATATTTTGTTGTTTATCTAGTACTGAGTAATAAAAAGGCAATTCAACACCATTATTTAATAGCACTTTTTCGATAATCGCATCTAATTCTTCAAAATTTACACGTTCACTAATTTCTTTGTTTTCCGATTCTTTTAACCAACGAAAAACAGCTTGATCAAGTATGGTTTTGGAGCGAGAAAAGTTTTGTCTAAACTTTTCTTGTAAGTAACGCGATGTTTCTTCTATTGTAGCATTGCCATGACGAGTACTTAGTTGTACACGTGGTCGTTGATTGGTTGAGTTTGTTGATTTTAAATTCTTGGATACACTATCAATTTTGCTTAACGAGCTTGAATTTAGCAAGGTTGTGCTTGTTGATTTATAACGAGGGGTTTCAAGAATATCGCCTAAATACTGTAAAGCTTCATTTTCTTCAACCAATATTGCAGTTTGAAACAAACTACGCTCAACACTTTCATTAAATTGATTTTCAATCATTTCGGCATTAATGCTGACATAGCGTATTTGTAGAGCCATAAGCCCTAAAAATGTCGCTATCATTGAAGCTATCAATATATTTATAGTTGTTTTTTTCATTATGTATGCAAATGTAAAGTTAAAATTCAGCATTAACAAACTTAGCGTTTAAAATTAACATTATTTTGTTAAATCACAAACTGAACAGTTGATTTCGTTGTGTTTTTTTTTCATTTAACTTAAAACAGTTATTACGAATAAAAGTTTTGAGTGTAGCTAAAAAATACGTATTTTTGTTTCGAAACCAACAACAATTATAATGCCTAATAGACGAGCTAGAAACTGGACAGCTTTATTTTTGAGTAATTTTCTTGGTGTTTTTAATGATAATATCCTGAAAAACAGCATATTTTTTTTTGGCACTACTTGGGTTTTACCAACTTGGTTGAGTAAGTCGCAGCTAATTTCAATTGTATCTGGCGCGTTGATAATACCATATCTTATACTGTCGCCTTATGCAGGTAACTTAACTGTAAAAATTTCAAAGCTTAAATTATTCCGATTTTTTAAACTTATTGAAATCCCTATTATGCTATTGGCTTCTATCTCATTTCTTATTCAAAATGTATATTTAGCCATTGTCTCGGTGTTGTTAATGGGCATACAAAGTTGTATGTACTCGCCATCAAAATATAGCTTAGTGCGG
>JAGNPC010000088.1 GCA_017989795.1 Paludibacter sp.
CTCAATACAATCCGAAAGAATCTTTTTTATTTCTCGAGTTGAAACCTCTTCGCCAGAGTCATTTGTCATGGATTCGGAAAAGAAGTATTTGACTGGATATACCCCAAACTCGGTTTGTATGTACTTGCTATTGCTTACACGTGATACTGTCGAGATATCATAACCTGTTCTATCAGCGATATCTTTCAAAATCATGGGTCGTAAATAGGTGTCGTCGCCTTCAATAAAAAATTGCTTTTGAAATTCAACGATAGTTGTCATGGTTGTAAGCAATGTTTGTTGTCTTTGTTTGATGGCGTCGATAAACCAGCGTGCAGCATCAATTTTTTGTTTTACAAACATCACAGCATCTTTCATCTCCTTGTTCTGATTTTTTTTGTTCGATGCATAATCCTGAAACATTTCATTGTAGGTATTGTTCACTCTGAGTTCAGGAACATTGCTATTGTTGAGCTGAACAAGCAATTGGTCGCCGTCAGTTTCAAGAATAAAATCAGGTACGATGGTGGTCATCGATTTCTCGAGAATATTGCCTCCCCACGCATTTCCAGGTTTTGGATTTAGACGGGTTATTTCGGCAAATACTTTCTTTAGTTGTTCGTCGGTAATGTCGAGGCCTTTCGTTATTTTATCGTAATGTTTTTTAGTAAATTCTTCAAAATAATTTTCAAGAATGTTTTTGGCATGAACAACGCTTTCGGTTTGTGTTTTTCGTTCAAGCTGTAGTAGCAAGCACTCTTGTAGTGAAGTTGCGCATACGCCTGCTGGGTCAAACTGGCGAACAATAGCAATTATTTGCAACATTTCATCATCGGTAGTGCTTATTCCAGCTTGAAACACAATGTCGTCAACCATCGATTCGGCTGTTCGACGCAGATATCCTTCTTCGTCAATATTACCAATAACATACTCAGCAAGCATGTGTTGATGATGGTTCAAATTCATTAAACCCAGTTGATCAATTAAATTTTCGTGAAAAGTCATACCAGCCGAAAATGGAATATCCTCGCGCTTATCGTCCTTTGAAGTGTTGTTTGTTTTAAGTTTATAGTCAGGTATGTCATCATCCATCATGTATTCATCTGGGTCGAAGTCGTCGTTGTTACCTCCTTCATCATTTCCAAATTCATCATCAAATTCATCCTCTTTATTTTCAAGTTCTTCGCCTTCTTCCAAAGCAGGGTTTTCTTCCAGTTCTTGGCGAATACGCTCTTCCAGCTCGAGTGTTGGTACTTCGAGCATTTTTATGACCTGTATTTGAGCAGGTGATAATTTTTGTTGGAGTTTTTGCTGTAACTGTTGTCTCAACATGGTTTTAATATTTGAATCTATTTACAAAGATACAATTTTTATCGATAAAAAGTTTTTTAAAATACGATATCAAGTTAAAAAAAACGCCCTAGCTCGTTTGTAAGCAAGGGCGTTTAATGTTTTTTTTTAGCTTTTAGTACTATTGAATAGTTGTTATCGCTTTTTGAAGTCGCTTAATTGTTTCTTCTTTTCCAATAATCGAAATAATATCGAACATGTGGGGGCCTTTGGGTTCGCCAACAATGGATAGTCGGAATGTATTCATTACTGCACCTAAATTATATTCCATTTCGCCAATCCATTCCTTTACAATCTTTTCGGTGTTTTCGGGGCTAAAGTCGCTTATCGTTTCCAATAAGAGGCTAAGTTTTGAAAGTTGAGCTGGCGTTTCAGCTTTCCATCTTTTTTGAATTGTTTTTTCGTCGTAGCTTGTTGGTGCTTCAAAAAAGAACGACGATTGCGACCAAAGTTCATTTACAAAGTTGGCGCGCTCACGAACCAAAGCAACAATTTTTTGCACTTTTGCCGAATCTTCAATTATTTCTTTTTCAATTAAAATATGTTGAAATTGATCGGCAATATCCTCCGTGCTTTTTGCTTGTAGATATTTGTGATTGAACCATTTGCCTTTTTCGTAATCAAATTTGGCTCCGCTTTTGCTCACCCGTTCTAATGAAAACTGATCTATCAGTTCTTGCATCGAGAATATTTCTTGATCCGTTCCAGAGTTCCAACCTAGTAACGAAAGGAAATTTACAACAGCCTCTGGAAAATAGCCTGCTTCGCGATAGCCTGAAGAGGTTTCGCCACTTATTGCCGTCCAGTTTAACGGAAAAACTGGAAATCCTAACCTGTCACCATCGCGCTTACTTAGTTTGCCATTACCATCGGGTTTAAGTAATAATGGTAAATGTGCAAACTGAGGCATTTGTTCTGTCCAGCCTAAATAGCGGTAAAGCAATACATGTAATGGTGCAGAAGGGAGCCATTCTTCACCACGAATTACGTGCGAAATTTCCATCAAATAATCGTCCACTACATTGGCCATGTGGTAAGTAGGTAGTTCGTCCGACGATTTGAAAAGGACTTTATCATCCAGTACCGATGAGTTTATTGTCACTTCTCCACGTATTAAATCTTGCACTTTAATGTCTTCGTTTGGCTCAATTTTGATGCGTACTACATATTGCTCGCCGGCACTTATTCTGTTTGCTACCTCATCGGCAGTCAATGTAAGTGAGTTTGTCATCAGACAACGTGTTTTAGCATCGTACTGAAAATTAGCTATTTCAGCTCGTTTAGCATCAAGCTCAGCGGGAGTATCAAAGGCAATGTAAGCCAAACCTGCTTCTAGCAACTGGTTTACATAGTTTCGGTAGATGCTTTTACGTTCACTTTGGCGATATGGTGCGTGTTTGCCTTCGCTTTTTGCACCTATACCTTCGTCAATTTCTATTCCCAACCAGCTAAGTGCTTCTACTATATATTCTTCTGCACCAGGCACAAAGCGGGCCGAATCGGTATCTTCGATACGAAGTAACATATCGCCACCATGCTTACGGGCAAATAAATAGTTGTACAATGCTGTGCGCACACCGCCAATATGCAGTGGCCCTGTTGGACTTGGTGCAAAACGCACCCTAACTCTTCTGTTCATTTCTATATTTTGAAATTAATATCTTATTAAATGCTAGTAATTGAAATAAAGTAATACCTGTTGGAATAACCCAAGCCAAATTACATAGCGTATAAATTTGCCTAAAAGCATTGAGATGGCAACTATCCACCATCGGCATCGAAAGTAGCCCGAAGCAACGGCGATAATATCTCCTATGCCGGGCAAAAACGAGAAAAAAGCAAACCAATCGCCGTAGCGATGAATTTTAAGCATAAACTTTTCCACACTTTCACGTTTAACGCGCAAGTATTTTTCTATCCATTCAATTTTTCCCTTTCGGCCTATATAGTAGCATGTCATTCCACCCAGCCAATTTCCAGCTGTAGCTACTGCCACACATTCCCATTGCCCAAAACCAGCCGCTATGAGTGCCGAAAAAACCACTTCCGAACTAAACGGAACAACCGTTGCTGCCAAAAACGAAGCCAAAAATAACCCTACCAGCCCAAGCTCCACCCAATATGTCATAATGGATGCATTATTATATTGGAAACAACGTATGCAATATTTAGTACAATAAATACTATGAATATTATCTTATAAAATTCTGTTTTTCCAATGGTGATGGGGTGCGATAGTAAAATGGCATAGCTCATAGCCACAAATGGTAGAAACACAAAAAACATTTGTGGAAAAATTAATGTAAAAGCAAACGAGAAAAAGAGTAGTAATGTGTTGAAATTTAACAAAGCACGTGCTTGCATAGAGTCCTGATTGATGTTGGAAGTTACTCCAACTAGTCCGATAATTGCAATAACAGTTAAGCAAGCTAAGTAAATTAACTCGTTAAGTGGTCGAGTCAGCACATTAAATCCTAGTTGAAATGATTCGCCTATCGTATAGAGCCAATTTAGATCAGGTTCAATATAATATTTTATAGCTAAAAATAATACCCACGGTGTTAGAATACCTAAAATAGTAGCTAAAAATGTGCGAACAGAAAAGCTGTAGAAAAAGCTAAGCCCAATCCAAAACACGGGAATGAAAAGTATAATTGGAGCATAAATTAAACTTGCCACAGCCACCAATATGCTCGATGTGTAGGCTTGTTCAGCCGCGTTTCTGTTTCGATAAATGCCATAAAAAACATAGATTGCTACTAAGAAAAGCGAAAGTGCTAAGTGTGCAAAAGCCGTGCTGTGCGTGTTATGCCAGCTTGCTATTAGCATACTAAAGAATAAAACAGGTAAAAAGCTGCGTGTGCGAATTATGGAATACCTGTTGTTTAACTGGCTAATAAAAAACGCGTTAAGTACCGTAAGAAGTAGGCTTAGTGTTTTAGAGAGAAGGGTTGAAGATTCAATAAAATTAACGGCTGTCGAAGCAATTGTTTCGCTATTTGTTTCACGTACTCCCCATGTATGCATGAAAATGTCTGTGAACCATATCAAAACAACTACAAACAATAGAAGTATTGCTTGAGGAATAGTTGGAACAATGTAATTCCGTAAATCAATTTTTATTTTGGAGGATTGCAAGCTACTTTAAATTGTTGTTGTTTGATTTGCAAAAGTACACATTTAGCTACAAACCATCAACTTCTTATGCTTAAAAGTTTGTACTAAAGGGTGAATTTCGATAAAAATGTTTAATTTTGTGCCTTATTAATAATCTTATCAAACTAGCATGATTTTAAATTATATTTGGGTTGGATTTATTTTAATAGCATTTGTTGTGGCTGTGTTACAGTTTTTTGTATCGGGCAATACGCAAATTTTCACCGATATTATTCAAGGAGCTTTTGGGTCGGCCAAAAATGGTTTCGAAATCTCACTTGGTTTAACTGGCGTGCTGTCGTTATGGTTAGGTATTATGAAAATTGGCGAGCGTGGTGGTGTTATTAATCTTTTTTCGAAACTTGTTGCACCTTTTTTCTCTAAAATATTACCTGATATACCCAAAGATCATCCGGCATTAGGAAGTATATTCATGAATGTTTCGGCCAATATGCTGGGGCTCGATAATGCTGCAACTCCTATGGGTTTGAAAGCCATGAAAGAGCTGCAGGAAATTAATCCAAATAAGGAGACAGCATCTAATCCTATGATTATGTTTTTGGTGCTTAATACCGCCGGTTTGTGTTTGATTCCTATTAGTATTATGGTTTACCGAGCGCAATTGGGCGCAGTCAATCCCGCCGATGTGTTTCTGCCAATCGTTATAGCAACATTTATTGCGGCCATTACGGGTTTAATTACGGTAGCTATTTATCAGAAAATTAATCTTTTTCAACGTACTATTATACTTACGCTTTTGGGCTTAGGTAGTTTTATTGGAGGGTTGATATACGTGTTGAGTCAATTGTCGAAAGACGAAATTTCACAATACTCTTCCTTTACAGCTAACTTTTTATTATTATCTATTATTGTATCTTTTGTGTCGATGGCATTATTTAAAAAGGTAAATGTGTACGATACTTTTATCGAAGGAGCCAAAGAAGGTTTTCAGGTTGCAATTGGCATTATTCCTTATCTGATAGCCATTTTGGTAGCTATTGGCATGTTTCGCGCTTCGGGGGCTATGACTTTGCTTACCGATGGCATAGCTCACTTAGTGGTGTTAGCTGGCATGAATCCCGATTTTGTGGATGCACTCCCAACAGCATTTATGAAACCACTCAGTGGGAGTGGAGCTAGAGGAATGATGGTTGATGCCATGACTTTGCACGGTGCTGATTCGTTTGTAGGCCGATTGGCTTGTATTATTCAAGGTTCAACCGATACTACATTTTATATATTGGCGGTATATTTTGGTTCGGTAAATATTAAAAATACACGCTATGCCTTAGCTGCCGGCCTCATTGCCGATTTTGTTGGTATTACGGCTGCTATACTTCTAGGCTATTTATTCTTTTATTAAAAATTCTTTTGTTACTTCTTACGATACAATTTTTTTATGATACAATTTATTGCCGAAGATATTGAATTACCTGCTATTGCGAAACGAAAGGTTGCTGCATGGATTAAAACCGTGGCTGCAACCTACAATAAAAAATGTGGCGATATAGCCTTTGTTTTTTGTAACGATGAACGAATTTTACAGGTTAATAATCAGTATCTTAAACACGATTATTATACAGATATTATTAGTTTTGATTATTCAACCGACTCAACCATAGCTGGCGACCTATTTATTAGTGTCGATACTGTAAAATCAAACTCCGAAGCTTTTGGCACTGACTTTAACCACGAGTTACACCGTATTATCATACATGGTGTGCTACATTTATGTGGTAATGACGATAAAACACCTGAATTGCGTGTAGAAATGACAGCCAAAGAAAATGTTGCACTAACATTGTTTAGCTTTTAATTTTTAGTTAGACGTGTTTTATTTTAATAATCAAGTGAGTATTGCAATACGATACGTGATTATGCTTTGTGAAATTTTTACTAGCACTGGAGCTTAATGCAACATTGTCAGTATGAATGCAATATTTTGTTAAATAAAAACCCTAGTAAGTAGCCAGTTTATTGATTTTAGAAGATAATCATTACTTTTGTTGGTGTTTTTAAAATATAGTGATAAAATTATTCATCAAAAACTCCGTTGTTATTCTGATTACTTTAATTAAGTTGAAAAAAATGACATTAAAATTAGTTAGAATAGCAATACTGTCCGCAATGTTAATGGTAACAACATTAGTTGCAGCTCAGGTTGATAACTATAAAGCCGAAATCGGTGTTTTAGGTGGAAGTGCCTTTTATTTGGGCGAAGCGAATAATAGATTATTTAAAAATAATCAGTTTGATTTCGGCCTAATTTATAGACATAAACTCGATCCACGTATTGCTGTTTCGGCTATGTGGAATAGTACAAAAGTGGTGGGAGGCGAAAATGCTACGGCTTTCGACAATCCAGTTAATGCGATTGATGTAGTAGGCGAGTTTAATTTTTTCGATTACGAAGATAAAGTTTACAAACCTAATAGTCGTAAACATACACTTTATATTTTTGCTGGTTTAGGCGGAATGATATTTCCTTACACAAATTCAGGTGGCGAATCATTAAACTTTATGTTTAGTTACCCTGTGGGTTTAGGATATAAAATAATGTTGGGCAAACGATTTAATGTCAATTTGATATGGTCGAATAGACTGTTGTTAAACGATAAAATGGAGGGGCTTCCAGCTTTGAATAACAATGTAAATTTAAATGGTTCAAATATTTTGAATAATGATGGATTGTCAACATTTACTGTTGGTTTGACATTTAATATTTGGAAAGAAAAATGCAATTGCAACCAAAACTAATTATGGGAAGCAAATTACTTGAAAAAATGTATAACACGACTTTGAATTATGTCAAGTTTTAAAGATAAAATTGATAAGAGCAGCTTACCGGCACACATTGCAGTAATTATGGATGGTAATGGTCGCTGGGCTAAAGAGCGTGGATACGATCGTATTTTCGGTCATCAACATGGCGTAGTTTCTGTGCGTGAAGTAACTGAAGCTGCTGCCGAAATAGGTTTAAAATACCTAACATTATACGCTTTTTCTACCGAAAAT
>JAGNPC010000007.1 GCA_017989795.1 Paludibacter sp.
GTAATAGTAGCACCCGTTTCAACTTGCATAGCTTGAATGATTTTTCCACCAGGTCCGATTATAGCGCCAATCATCTCTTTCGGTATCATCATATCGATAATACGTGGAGCGTTTGGTTTAAGCTCTGTACGTGGTTCAGTCAATGTCTCTTGGATTTTACCCAAAATATGCATGCGGCCTTCTTTTGCTTGACGTAGTGCAGTTTCAAGAATTTCGTACGAAAGACCATCTACTTTAATGTCCATTTGAGTTGCAGTAATACCATCGGCAGTTCCTGTAACTTTAAAGTCCATATCACCTAAGTGATCTTCGTCGCCCAAAATATCCGAAAGAACGGCAAAGTTTTTACCTTTGTTTTCAGAGATTAGACCCATGGCAATACCTGAAACTGGTTTTTTGATTTCAACACCTGCATCCATTAAAGCTAATGTTCCAGCACATACTGTAGCCATCGACGATGAACCATTCGATTCCAAGATGTCAGATACCACACGTACTACATACGGATAGTTGTCAGGAATCATGTTCTTCAACGCACGAAGTGCTAAGTTACCGTGTCCAACTTCGCGACGACCTACACCACGTGATGCACGAGCTTCGCCTGTTGAAAATGGTGGGAAGTTATAATGAAGCATGAAACGTTCTTTGCCTTTGAAAAGTGCATCGTCAATCAGTTTCTCGTCCATTTTGGTTCCTAAAGTAACAGTTGTCAATGATTGTGTTTCGCCACGTGTAAATACGGCCGAACCATGTGCACCAGGTAAGTAGTCAACTTCCGACCAGATAGGACGAATTTCAGTTGTTTTACGACCATCTAAGCGTTTGCCTTCGTCCAAAATAGAGCGACGCATCGCTTCTTTTTCCACATCGTGGTAGTATTTGCTTATCAATGCTTTTTTAGCGGCTGCTTCTTCGGCATCTAATCCAGCAATATATTCAGCTTTTATAGCTTCAAAATTTTCAATGCGTTCGTGTTTGTTTGGGTTACAAGCTTTTGCAACTTCAAACACCTTGTCGTATGTTTTAGCCCAAACATCTTTTTTAAGATCTTCGTCGTTCTCTTCGTGACAGTATTCGCGTTTTTTAGTTTTGCCTACTGCTTCCATAAGTTCAAGTTGAACTCTACAGTGATCCTTAATAGCCTCGTGAGCTACTTTCATGGCAGCCAATAAATCTTCTTCGCTTACTTCTTTCATTTCGCCTTCAACCATCATGATATTGTCCATGGTTGCTGCAACAATGATTTCCATATCTGCAGTGGCTAATTGTTCAAAAGTAGGATTGATAACAAATTGACCGTTGATTCGAGCAACACGCACTTCCGAAATTGGGCCATTGAAAGGCACATCCGAAACAGCTAATGCAGCCGAAGCAGCTAAACCTGCAAGTGCATCAGGCATATCTTTACCGTCCGACGATACCAATGTGATGGTAACAAATGTTTCAGCATGATAGTCATCTGGAAACAAAGGACGTAAAGCGCGGTCGACAATGCGACATACTAATATTTCATAATCTGATGCACGACCTTCGCGTTTTAGGAAACCTCCTGGATAGCGGCCAAAAGCGGCATATTTTTCTTTATACTCAACCGAAAGTGGCATAAAATCCGTTCCCGGTACAGCGTCCTTGGCAGAACAAACTGTTGCCAAAAGCATGGTATCACCCATACGTAGCATGACAGAACCATCAGCTTGTTTTGCTAATTTTCCTGTTTCAATGCTAATTTCACGTCCATCACCCAATGTGATAGTTTTTGTAACTACGTTCATAAAATTACAGTTCTTGTTTATATATTATTTAAATTTCGGACGCAAAGATACAATTTAATTTGTATATAGCTGAAACTTATGCCGTATTTTTGATTTTGAGATGCCTAAATTTGATGCAGAACTTTGTGTTTTGAATGAATATATAATTTGTTGCAGTTTATTGCAGTTCAAATGTATCTGCATCTTTCCAAAAAGGTGATTTGTTTCGAAATTGCTGAAGTGAGTTTTTATCAATTGTTACAGTTGCAACTTCCGAAAGTCCTTCATTACATGTTGCAATATTTTTTCCTAGATAGTCCAATACAACGGAGTGCCCATTGTATTTAATTCCTAAATTGTCACGCCCAATTCTATTTACTCCACATACATAGCACTGATTTTCGATAGCTCGTGCTTGCAACAATATATCCCAATTGTTAATTCGCTTTTCAGGGAAATTTGCTACGTAAATTAGTAAGTCAAATTCATTATCAACATTTCGCGACCAAACTGGGAAGCGAATGTCGTAGCAAACCAATAGCAAGATATTTAATCCGGCGTAATTAACAATTAATTTTTTTGACCCTTTTGTGAAGTATTCATTTTCGCCTCCCATGCTAAATAAATGCCGTTTATCGCTGTATTCGACTTTCCCATCGGGAAATACAAAAAAAGCTCTATTGAATAACAATTCATTTTCAGTCGCTATAAAACTTCCAGTAATGGCTAAATTGAATTTTTGCGAGCAGGTTGTTAAAAATTGAATTGTTTCTCCCTGCATATTTTCAGCTAGTTGCGGCTGATCAACACAAAAACCGGTGCTGAACATTTCGGGTAGCACAACCAGGTCGGTGTGTGTTTTTAGTATATTTAAATGTGCTTCTATGTTGTCGAAATTTGCTTTTTTATCAGCCCAAAAAATATTTTCTTGAATTAATGATATGCGCATATTAGTTTATTTTTTTTATGTAATAGGAGGATAATTCGAATGGCAAAAATACACAATTTCAAATCAAATAATAGTTGTATTTTTGCAATTAATATTTTGAAATTCCATAGTATCCCAAAAGTATATGATGAAAATGTTGTGTTTGCGCTCGTATCTAATTGTTATTCTTGTATTTAATGTCCTGTTTTTGCAATCTCAAAAGTTTGAGATTGCAACATTTAATATCCAAAATTTGGGCAAATCAAAAATGGCTAAGGTAGCTGTTGTTGATACACTTGTTGCTATAGTTAAACAGTTTGATATTGTGGCTGTTCAAGAGATTTCCGATGTTGAAAACAAAACAGCATTGGCATTTTTAAAAGCCATAAATGCATCTGGCGAAAAATATAAAATGATTTGCAGTCCACGTACTGGTCAGCAGCCCGACGATATTAAAAGTGCTGAACAATATGCCTTTTATTTTGATAGTAAAACAGTGAAATTGCTTGCTGCAAAGTTGTATCCCGACAAGGACGATGACTTTCAGCGTGAACCGTACATGGCTACTTTTATGCGAAAAGCCGACAGTTTGAAATTTGTTTTGTGTACTATTCACACGGCTCCTGATAGAGCAGTGGCCGAAATAGCCGCATTGGAGAAGGTTGCTCTATGGATAAAAAGTAATATGTCGAACGCTGATAACGTACTCTTTTGTGGCGATTTTAATGCTTCGTGCTCCTATACCTCAGACAGTGAGTTGGACAAGTTAAGTATTCGCAAAAAGCCTTACGTTTGGATTGTACCTGATGATGCTGATACAAACTTGGCAAAGAAAAAGTGTGCCTACGATAGATTTGTTGCAAATGAGCGTCTTTATCCATACATTATAAATTGGTATGTGCATAGGGCCTTTAAATCGAAAACTGTTTCGGATCACTGGCCTGTGGTATTAGAATTAAGTAAGTCGAAATGTAATAAATGATTTTTTTTATTCTTGTATTACTCTAAAATGTATAGTTTTCAGAATTTGAATATTATAATACACTTAAAAAAACTTATTCCAATTTTCATTACTTGAATGGGTGAATTATATTTCATATCTTTGTGATTCCGAAAAAATTCTTCATTGCAAATGTAATGATTCGAGATTATTTTCAGTAGAAAGCATTCTTATAATGTTTTATTTTAGATAGTTATTGGTATTTTTTGAATTTAATAAAAACAACATAATGGGCAAAATCATATCGCTTGCAAATCAGAAAGGTGGCGTTGGTAAAACAACGACGGCTATTAATCTGGCAGCTTCGCTCGCTTCGTTAGGACAAAAAGTATTGTTGGTTGATGCTGATCCTCAGGCAAATGCATCATCTGGCTTGGGTATTGATATTCGGGTACTTGAGTTTACTATTTACGAATGCCTTATTGATGGTGTTCCTCCTGTGCAGGCAATACAACCTACTGAAGTTCCCAATTTATTCGTCCTCCCATCGCATATTGATTTGGTAGGTGCTGAAATCGAAATGTTAAATATGGATTCTCGCGAGCATGTAATGCACAAACTTTTAAGGCCTTTGAAACCTGATTACGATTATATTTTAATTGATTGCTCTCCTTCACTTGGGTTAATTACTGTAAATGCTCTAACGGCTTCCGACTCAGTTATAATACCAGTTCAGTGCGAGTACTTTGCACTCGAAGGTATCAGCAAATTGCTTAATACAATTAAAATTATCAAAAGCAAATTGAATCCGTTGTTAGAAATTGAAGGCTTTTTACTTACAATGTACGACAACCGCTTGCGTTTAGCAAATCAAGTATATAATGAAGTGAAAAAACATTTCGAAGGAATGGTTTTTGATACCGCAATTACTAGAAATGTGCGTTTAAGTGAAGCTCCTAGTCACGGCAAGCCTGTTTTGCTCTACGATTCTGAATCAAAAGGCTCCACAAATTACATGGATTTAGCCAAAGAGCTTTTGGTACGTAATGATAAAAGCAGCATTTAAATAAGAATAATTAAATTCATTTTTTTTAGATCTAAGCTTCTATTTTTTATGCAGCTTAGGTAATAGCAAAATTTATGGCAAAAAATATAACTGGATTAGGTAGAGGGCTCGGAGCATTAATTGATACTGAGAATATTACGACAGGTGGATCATCGTCAATCAATGAAGTTGACTTAGATCTTATCTCTGCTAATCCGCATCAACCTCGTATTCACTTCGACGAAGATTCGCTTACAGAACTAGCAACATCTATACGTGAGTTGGGTGTTATTTCTCCTATTACCTTGCGTAAGAATGAAAACGGAACTTACTTAATTATTGCTGGTGAAAGGCGATATCGAGCATCAAAATTAATTGGTCTACGCACCATTCCTGCCTATATTAAAACGGCTGCCGACGAGCAAGTGATGGAGATGGCATTAATTGAAAACATTCAACGTGAGGATCTGAATGCTATCGAAATTGCACTTACGTTTTACCGGTTGATGGAAGAGTATAAACTCACTCAGGAGCGATTAAGCGATCGAGTTGGAAAAAAACGTACAACCATTGCCAACTATTTGCGTCTTCTTCGTCTTCCTGCTGATATTCAGATGGGGATAAAAGATAAAAAAATTGACATGGGGCATGCGCGTGCTATATTAGGTATTAATGACCCAGCAGCGCAGCTTAAATTGTATGAGCTTATTTTGGAGCATGGATATTCTGTACGTACCGTGGAGGATATAGTAAGGAACTTTGGGGAGAATGCAGATTTGGAAGTTAAAAAAACAAGACCGAAAAATCCACTTGTGTCTTTGCCTGAGTTGGATGAGATCAAGTTGCGCTTAAGCGATTTGTTTGGAACCAGAATTCAATTTAATTGTAATACCGATGGAAAAGGTAAGATCAGTATTCCGTTTACAAACGATGAGGAACTTGCGAAAATTCTAGAGAAATTTGATAAAATTTAATTATAGCCAATTGAAATCGTATTTAATCGCACTATTTTTAATTATACTATCTGTTTCTACTTCGCTTCAAGCAGCCGAGATTTTTACTGATAGCTTAAATCTTCGTACCGATACGACACTTGTAAATGTCAATCCAATTTTGGTTGATAAAGGGCTTTCGGATAGCTTGTTGACAGTTGAGCCAGTTGATAGTGTAGTTGCATTTAAACCTGACCCAGTCAAAGCAGTGTGGCTTGGTGCTATTATTCCAGGCTATGGACAAATAGTGAACAAGAGTTATTGGAAGCTTCCAATTGTTTATGCTGGGTTTTTGGGTTGTGCGTATGCAATATCCTTAAATTCTACACGTTATCAAACATATAAAAAAGCTTATTTCGATAAAATTGATACCAATGATAATACAAATAGCTATCTTAATTTACCCAATGGGGCTAAGTTAAGTGAGCAAATATTAAAATCGGTTTATGATCAATATCGTCGGTATCGCGATTTGAGTATCTTTTTTACTGTAGGCTATTATGCGGTTACATTGATTGAAGCTTATGTTGATGCTCAGTTGTTTGATTTTGATATCAGCTCTGATATATCCATGCACATTCGGCCCGCATTGCTTAAAAATGAGTACGGTCAATCGAATAAAGCTGGTCTTCAATTTAGTTTAAATTTAAAATAACATTTATTTCTTTGAGTTGATTTCGAATGTTGAGGTTAACCTTTTATTTAAAGTAATTTTTTTTTGATGAATAAATATCTAAAATATATACTGTTTTTTCTTATAGCACTTCCATTCATGAGTGGTGCTCAGATGCGTATCCCTGGTTCTGATTTGCCGGGTGAGGATGGAAAGGATACGACTATTGCGATACCAAATGAGTTCTATAATACGATGGATAATTTGCTGCATTCGTGGATTGTGAAACGAGCCAAAAAATCTGATTGTAGGAGTTCTGAGGTTCCTGGAAATATTTCCGACTCAATTTACAAACTTCGACTTTCCAAGATGCCCTGCATTATGGAGATGCCATTTAATATCTCAGTACGTAATTTTATTGAACTTTATACTGTTAAAAAAAGACAGCAGCTGGAGTTTATGATGGGTATGAGTGATTATTATTTTCCGATTTTTGAACAAGCTTTAGGGGCAAGTAATTTGCCTTTGGAACTCAAGTATTTACCAATTATTGAATCGGCGTTAAATGCTACGGCTATTTCGCGAGTTGGTGCGGCTGGCCTTTGGCAGTTTATGATTCCAACCGGACGGATGTATGGCCTTGAAGTAAATAGCTTAGTCGATGAGCGTATGGATCCGATTAAGGCAACTTATGCTGCTGTACGGTTTTTAAAAGATTTGTTCTCGATGTATGGCGATTGGCATTTGGTAATTGCTGCCTATAACTGCGGTCCAGGTAATGTGAATAAGGCTATTCGTCGTTCTGGTGGAAAACGTGATTATTGGGCTATTTACCCTTTTCTACCTGCCGAAACAAGAGGCTATGTGCCCATTTTTATTGCAGCTAACTACTCCATTCATTTTGCTAATCAACATAATATATGTAAAGCAAAGGTAACAATGCCTGTGGTGACTGATACAATTGTAGTTCGTCAAAAAGTACATTTTGAACAAATCAGTAACGTTTTAAATATCCCTATTGAGCAGATTCGATTGCTTAATCCTCAATATCGAAAGGATTATATTCCAGGGAATATTAAACCTTATACCCTTTGTTTGCCACTTAATTATGCAAATGGGTTTACTGAAAAATACAGCGAAATTGTTAATCACAAGGCTGACACACTACTTAATAATAGGCGTGAAGAAACTGAGATCTTAACTAAAAAACCAATTGCGTCGACTAGTGCTAGTCGTACAAAAGTTACCTATCATACAGTTAAGAAGGGTCAAACGCTTGGTCATGTAGCTAATAAGTATGGAGTGTCGCTTAATAAACTTAAGCAATGGAACGGGATTAAAGGAACTATGATTCGTCCTGGTCAAAAGATAAAAATTCTAAAATAGCATAAATTAGTATGGAAAAACTGTATTACTCTATCTCCGAAGTTGCTGAAATGTTTGACATTAATCAGTCGAATTTGCGTTTTTGGGAAAAAGAGTTTAAACAGTTAAAACCAAAACGGAACAAAGGGAATACGCGTTTCTATACCAACGAGGATATTGAATTAATAAAAACAATTAAATTCTTAGTTGAGGATAAAAAACTAACTCTCGATGGGGTTAAGCAACAACTTAGTCAAAAGAAGGATTCTGTAGAGCGTCAACAAGAAATTGTGGATCGTTTAAAACGAATTAAATCTGAATTATTAGGCATTGCTAATGAAATTCAATAATTTATATAGATGCTTGTTGTCTGTGAGTAAACTCTTTATTTGCATTTAAAATGATTTTGTTCTATTTTTGTTTTGAATAATTAAAGTAAAATTTAACTGATATATATATATGGCAGCATTTAAGCGTATATTGCTCAAGCTTAGCGGAGAGTCGCTAATGGGTGAAAAACAGTATGGTATTGATGAGAAGCGTTTGGGCGAATATGCGCAACAAATTGCTGAAATTAGTGAAATGGGCGTTCAGGTGGGTATTGTTATAGGCGGTGGAAATATTTTCCGTGGCCTTAGTGGTACTTCTAAAGGTTTTGATCGTGTGCAAGGTGACCAAATGGGCATGCTAGCAACGGTTATTAATAGTTTGGCTCTAAATTCGGCTTTACAGGCAAGTGGTGTAAAATCACGCGTTCTAACTGCCATTCGAATGGAGCCAATTGGTGAGTTTTACTCTAAACAAAAGGCAGTTCAAAGCCTTGAGAATGGCGAAGTTGTAATTTTATCGGCTGGTACTGGGAATCCCTTTTTTACTACCGATACAGGTTCTTCATTGCGAGCTATCGAAATTGAAGCAGATGTAATGTTGAAAGGAACTCGTGTGGATGGTATTTATACTGCTGATCCAGAGAAAGATCCAACGGCCACCAAATTTGAGGTGATTACGTACGATGAAATTTACCATAAGAACCTTAAGGTTATGGACTTAACGGCGACTACCATGTGTAAAGAAAATAATATGCCAATTTACGTGTTCGATATGGATACAGTAGGGAACCTGAAAAAAGTAATGGATGGTGAGAAAATAGGTACTTTGGTTTGTAATTAATAAATTTTGAATACAAGTAAAATCAACTAAATATAGAATTATGCAAGAAGTTAAATCAATTCTGACCGAAGCTGAAGATAATATGGAAGCCACTTTGTTGTTTCTTGACGAATCGTTAGCGCACATTCGTGCAGGAAAAGCAAATATCCGCATTTTAGATGGTGTGAGGGTAGATTATTATGGTTCAATAGTTCCTTTGTCCAATGTTGCAACTATCACAACACCTGATGCTAAAACAATAGCCGTTCAGCCTTGGGAAAAAGGACTTATAGGTATCATCGAAAAAGCACTGATGAACTCTGAGGTTGGCATTACTCCCATGAATAATGGCGAAGTAATTCGTTTGAGCATTCCACCTTTGACAGAAGAGCGCCGTAAACACCTCGCTAAACAAGCACGCTCTGAAGGCGAAGATGCGAAAATTTCGGTACGTAATGCCCGTCGTGAAGCAAACGAAACGCTCAAAAAAATGTTGAAAGAGGGACTTCCTGAAGATGTGGAGAAGGATGCAGAGGCTTCGGTTCAAAAAATTCATGATAAATACATCAAGAAAGTTGACGAAATGCTGGCTGCTAAAGAAAAAGAGATAATGACCGTTTAAGGTTTGAATTTACTCCAACAATTGAATAAAATCAAATGCAGTCATTTCGCAATTTGTCGGAATGACTGCGTTTTTATTATTATGATACAGCGGTTTTATCTATTTCTAATCGTTTTGTCAGTCAATGCAGTAACTGTCTGGGCCGATGATAGTATTGTGAGCAGAAAAAGTATTTTTGTTATACCACATGCATCGTACCAACAAGAAACAAATTGGGCAGCAGGGCTTGTGGCCGCCTGTTATTTTAAAAGTAGTGATTTGAGTCAAATTAGTTCTATATCAAGTAGTGTTACTTATACGCTCAACAAACAATTTATTGTAAATATCAGCCCTAAAATTTATACTGATAATAAAAAATGGTTGCTTTCTGGCAATTTAAACTTTCAAAACTACCCCGATTTTTTTTATGGTATAGGCGGAAATGCAACTAATTTAAAAGTTGGTTATGTTTCAAGAAATTTTAATCTAACTTTGCAGCCACAATTTATTCTGAATAAACGTTTCCATATTGGCCCATTAGTAGCCTTTAAGTTTACTGAACTGTCGACTGATTCGAGTGCCATATTTTTGGGGCAAAACATCTATTCTGCTTTCGGTAATGCTGGATGGAGCAAATATGATCAATTTACGCTCGGTGTTGTTGCTGCTTACGATAGTCGCGATAATCAGTATTATCCTGAGCGAGGAGTGTTTCTGAAAACCATAGCTGGTTTGTCACCAAAATGGTTGGGAAGTTCATTTCAAATTGCAGATTTCCAATTAGATGCGCGCTATTTTAAGTCTCTCAGAGCTGGTCATGTATTGGCTATTCAGAGTTTATTTGTAGGCACTTATGGTGATAGTTTAGTTCCTTTTCAGCTCTTGCCAACCATTGGAGGTGCTGATGTATTTAGAGGTTTTAGACGTGGCATGTATCGCGATAATTATTTAACTTCCATTCAGAGCGAATATAGATTTGCATTTTATAAAAGACTTAAGGCCGTCGTATTTCTTTCGGCCGGTAATGTGTTTGATTCGCATTTCAAAGGAAATTCGGATTTGAAAATAGCTTATGGTACAGGTTTGCGGTATCGACTTAATGATGCGCGAGTGCACTTACGATTTGATATTGCGAAAAATAATTACGATCCGAAATGGCAGTTTTATATAACGGCAACTGAAGCATTTTAAATTAAGAAAATAATAAATGAAAGGACTAGTAGTCAAGAATACAGGTAGTTGGTATCAAGTAATAACCGACGAGCAAGCGCTTGTAGAGTGTCGTATAAAAGGTAATTTGCGTTTACTCGAAATACGCAGCACCAATCCAATAGCCGTTGGTGACTATGTTATATTTGAATTAACAACTGATGGTACTGGTGTAATTAGCGAAATTTGTGAACGCAGAAACTACATTGTTCGTAAATCATCTAATCTTTCAAAACAATCGCATATTTTGGCTGCTAATCTTGACTTGGCAATGCTGGTAGCAACTATCAATTATCCCGTAACATCCATTGTATTTATCGATCGGTTTTTAGCTTCGGCCGAAGCATATCGCGTTCCTGCAATTATTGTTATTAATAAATATGATTTATATACTGATGATGAGAAAAAATATCTTGAGTCATTAAGCTATCTGTACGAATCGCTTGGCTATAAGGTGTTTGCAACTTCGGCGCTTCGTCCCGAAACTACATATCAGCTCACTGGTTTTCTAAAAGATAAAACAACTTTGATTTCGGGCAATTCGGGAGTGGGGAAATCGACTTTGATTAATGCGTTGGCGCCCGAATCATTGGCTAAAACAGGTAAAATATCTGATTATCATAATAAAGGAATGCATACCACTACGTTTTCCGAAATGTTTAGCCTAAAAGATGGTGGTCGAATTATTGATACCCCTGGTATTAAAGGCTTTGGTACTGTAGATATGGAAATTACTGAGATTAGCCATTATTTTAAAGAGATCTTTGTGGAGAGTAAAAATTGTAGATTTTCTAATTGTAAGCATACAAATGAACCTGGATGTGCAGTGCAAGTAGCTGTTGAAAATCAACGTATAAGCCAGTCGCGTTATCAAAGTTATCTTAGCATGCTTAACGATTGTATCGGTGGAAAATATCGTTAATTACACTGAAAATATAATTTTACTTACAATTTATCATTTAAATGTGTTGTTTTTCGATTATTATTAATACATTTGTATTATAATTCAATCAGATATAACAAATATACAAAAATCGAACTAATTATAAATCGTTATGGGTACTCATCAAATCGATCGTTTAGATAAAAAAATATTACAACTCATTTCACAAGATGCTCGTATTCCTTTTCTTGAGGTAGCTCGTGAATGTAATGTTTCGGGGGCCGCGATACATCAGCGTATACAGAAACTCCGAAATACAGGTATTATTAAGGGATCTGAATTTGTTATAGATACTTATAAGGTTGGTTTTCAGACCTGTGCTTATATTGGTATTACTTTAAGTGAAGTTCAGTCCTTTGTTTCGGTAGCTGAGGAGCTTAAAAAAATTCCTGAAATTGTTGAATGCCATTACGCTACTGGTAAATATTCCATGTTCGTGAAAATTTATGCCAAAGACAATCGTCATCTATTGCAGATAATTCTAGATAAGATGAGTCCTATCAAAGGTATTGCACATACTGAAACTTTTCAAATTTCGCTCGATGAGGTTTTTCGTCGCCAACTTTCTGTTTTCGAAATTGAAGCCTCGCAAGAGATTCTAGAAGTAGATATTGAATAGTTGAAATTAATAATAAAAAAAGCCTCATATAGAGGCTTTTTTTATTTCTGATACTGAAAAGTTGCTTTATTCAGCCTGTCCATTATGGCCTTGCCAATTCCTTCTTCGATAGTTCGCTCAATGTATATTGTATCAATATCCGCATTTTCTTCCATTTGATGCATTGCTCCAAATAAATTAGCTGCTATTTCTAATAAATTTCCAGTAAGTGATGTGAAAATTGTATTCTCCGAGTAATCTGTATCTGTGTTCTTTTTGTGTCTTATAATTCCAGTCCGTACATCCAACTTCTCATTGCCATCTAAATAAAACAAAGGCTTCAAAGGTGAATAGTGACTTTGGAGTAGTCCAGGTGATACTAGTTTAATGTTTTTTCCAGGTGTAAGCACCTCGTAATCAGGTAAGCATTGTTGAATTTCGTCGGCTGTTATAACTCCTGGCCGTAAAATGGTACATGTTTTTTCCTCTATGGCTACTACCGTCGATTCGATACCAAATGATACCTGATTGTCATCACCTTTTAGCAAGTAATCAATGTCCATTTGCTGTTTTGCTACGTGTTGATATGTAGTTGGGCTCAGCTGGCCAAAAAGATTGGCACTGGGTGCAGCTATAGGGCAATTTGCTGCTCGCAATAACTCAAGAGCAATTGGATTCGATGGCATGCGCACAGCTACAGCATCCAAATCGGAAGTTACTATGGCAGGTACTAAGCTTGTTTTGTGATGTACTATGGTTAATGGACCTGGCCAAAACTTAGTAGCCAGTTTATATACTGCTCTATTTATTGGGGCTTGAAACAAGTCTTCGAGTTGCTTCAAGTCCGAAATATGTACAATGAGAGGGTCGAAATTTGGACGTTTCTTTGCACTAAAAATACCTGCAACTGCCACCGGGTTTAGGGCATTTGCTCCTAGTCCGTAAACTGTTTCGGTAGGGAAGGCTACTAATCCACCTGCTTTTATGCAGTTTGCTGCTAGATCAATCTCATTTTTATCAATAATTTTCACAATATATACTATTCTTCAATTTATAATTTTTTTTGTCAATTATAGCGGTTTTATATCAAAGCCTTCAATTTTCAACAACTCAATTAGTGAGTTTTGCCCTATAAGGTTAGTGACATCTGCTACATAGAAACAGCGATTTGTACTTAGCAAAGATACAAGTTTTTTCGGCAATATCGAAGTGTTGTTTTTTGATTTCGTAATACTCGTCAGGTAGGGGTGTGTGATAACTAATTGAGCTATACCCTTTAAGTCGTTGTTGCAGTAGGCGCGATAAAAAGATTCAAACGTGTTTTTATACGATTTTCCATTCAAAACATCCTGAGCTAATCTATCTGCATGCTGTTTTATTTCGCTAGCATCTAGCAGATTTGTTAGATAGGCTTCGTAATTTTCGACACCAACTACCTTTTGATTTTTTGCAATAGCCACTCGCTGAAAGTATGAATCGGTTTGAAGGTCATCCTTTAGGTTTATCGATTGTGCAAAGAGCTCTGTTAAATACATTTCTCTAATTAATAAGGGATGCAGTCTGCCCAATTCGGAGAGTGTTAGTTTCAGAACTCTTTGTAGTTCAATGTCTACATCTGTGTAAACAGTGTCGCTTAAAAAGTTTTTTGCTGTTTTGTTTAAAGGTAGTAACGCTTTGCTTTTTAGTAATGCTTCTGAATCAATGGTGTAATTGTCGTAAGCGCTCACAATAATATCCGATTTGTTGAATATCTTATATACTTGAATTAAACTATCAAAAGCTACAGCAGGTATTAATGGATGTGTACCAATAAGATGTGATTTATGAGTTGTTTTTTTTGAACTAACTTCCCAAATAAGTTGTGCATTAAGTTGGCTTGATAAAATAAGAATGAAACTAATCAGAACGATTTTTAGATTTCTCATTTTTATGATTTGAATTTTATTTATAATGTATGATTTGAATTGTAAAATTAATTGTTTTGCAGTCAGATAGCTACAATTGTACCTGTATTTTTTTTCTTTTTAGACTTGATTAGTTATTTTTTGACGTTCAGTTGTTTATATACTCTTATTTTTTTTAATTTAAATTCATTTAGGCTGATTTTACTGTCAATAAATTTTTATCTTTGTATTTGAACATCTTTTAAAAATATTTATTGAAATGACACTTCAACAACTTGAATATGTATTAGCCTTGGATAAAACACGGCATTTTGTTAGGGCTGCAGAGTTATGTGGCGTTACTCAACCTACTTTAAGTGCTATGATTCAAAAGCTGGAGGATGAGCTTGATTGTAAAATTTTTGATCGTTCATCTCATCCTATTGTGCCAACAGCAGTTGGGCAGAAAATAATTAAAAATGCAATTACAGTACTTCATAATGTAACACAACTCCGCGAAAGTATTACCGACGTAAAGGAGAGTGTTAGTGGTGAACTACATATTGCTATGATTCCTACAGTTGCACCGTATCTTCTGCCCTTATTTATTCAGTCGTTTCATGCCGATTTTCCTGCAGTTACGCTGCGGGTGACTGAAATGCACACCGAATCTGTCATTTCAAAGCTGCAATCAGCCGAAATTGATATGGCCATATTAGCAACGCCACTACAAGTTGAGAACGTATTGGAGGTGCCTTTGTATTATGAGAGATTTGTAGCTTATGTTTCTTCTTCGGAGCCGTTGTGGGAACAGTCGGAAGTCTTGTCGAATGATTTGCCCTCAAATAGGTTATGGGTGCTTGCTGAAGGGCACTGTTTGCGAAATCAGGTGTTTAATTTTTGCGAATCGAAAAGCCATGCAGCCACCTACGAAGCAGGAAGTATTGATACACTGGTTAAGATTGTAGATGTAAATGGTGGTTATACAATTATTCCAGAGTTGCATACAGATTTGCTAAGCGATGCTCAGAAAATGAATTTAAGAGCTATTGTGCAGCCAGAAGCAACGCGAGAGATTGCACTTGTATTCAGGGAAGATTATGTAAGAGAGGGCTTGATTAATGCCGTAGCTGATGTTGTAAAGAGAATCATTCCACAGCACATGCTCGATGCTCGTTTAAAAAAGTTTGCAATTAAACTCTAGGGATTGAACATTTAGGGCAAAAAAAGTCCGCTAATTCACATCAGCGGACTTTTAAATGCCTAAGCATTTTGCTTGTAGACTAATTATTGAGCTACAGAGTCAGTAGCAGTTGTATCAACTACAGCAACTGTATCAACTACAGCAACAGTGTCAACAGCAACAGAATCAGTTGCAGGAGCTTCTTCAGTAGCTTTAGGAGCACAAGAAGCGATAGCGATAGCTACAGCAAAAAATAAAAATACTTTTTTCATTTTCTAAACGTTTAAAAATTTAACTTATTTGTTTTGCAATTCAAAATCGCCGCAAAATTACAGCATTTATCATTAGGTTGTATCACTTAGAGTGAAATATTTGTAAATTATTTTAGTTAAAATTTAAATGTGCAATCTAAGTATCTGGTAATCAATTTATTTTGTGTTTTTAAAGCCTGCTGAGTAGAGGTATCTTTTAATGCTCTTTTTTGGTGTTTTTTCGAATTCATGGGGAAATAGCTGAATTTTTGATACTGCTTCATACGAAGCAACTATTCCATTGAGCATTTTTCTGTTCTCCTCCATCAATTCTTCCAGCCTGGTTTGGTCAACTTTTTCAGCATCTACAGCTTCATAGTCGGGGCAAACCAAAGCAATTAATTTACCATTACTTTCAATAACTAGGCTTTCCATAATGAATGGCATATTATTTAATTTTGCCTCAATTTCTTCTGGGTAAATATTCTGACCACTCGAGCCAAGAATCATTGTTTTGTTTCGTCCTCGAATAAAAATATTGCCAAATTCATCAACAGTGCCTAAATCGCCTGTGTGCAGCCAGCCATCGTTGTCAAAAATAGCTTTGGTGGCTTCTTCGTTTTTGTAATATCCGTCCATTACATTTTCGCCGCGAACACATATTTCTCCAGTACCTGTCTCTGGATTCGGATCGTCGATGCGTACTTCCATTACATCGAGAACTTTACCAGCCGATTTTGGCACAAAATCTTTGTAGCTGGCATAGCTAATAAGTGGTGCACACTCTGTCATACCGTAGCCAATGGTAAATGGAAATTTTATTTTTGTAAAAAAGGCCTCCACTTCAGCATTTAGTGGCGCTCCACCTATGATGATTTCCGAAAACTCACCTCCAAATGCATCAATCAGTTTTTTGCGTATCTGAGCAAGTATGGTAGTGTCAAGAAATGGAATACTCAATACCCAGCGCATAGATGGTTTTGAAAGCAAGGGCTGAATTTGTTTACGGTATATTTTTTCTACAATAAGAGGAACTAAAAATACGACATTCGGTTTTATTTCGGCAAATGCAGCCAATAGTATTTTTGGTGATGGTATTTTGCCTATGAAAAAGATATGGCAACCAGCTACTGTGCTGGTCAAAAAATCGAAAGCACAACCATAAGCATGGGCCAAAGGTAGGAATGATAGTATTCTATAAAATGGTACTACTACGCCCGTACGAAGCCCAAATGTAATGTTGCCTGCAAGCGCATTCCCACTTGTCATAACTCCCTTGCTAAAGCCCGTAGTACCCGAGGTGTAGTTTATGGAAACAATTTCGGCGTTGGGTTTGTCAATGTAGCGTACATGGTCTTTGTGAAATACTCCCTGGTATTTCGCATGAAATAAACTGTTAATGTAATCAGGTTGAAGGTATTTTATTACTAGCTGCTCAAATACTTCGTTTTCTTTTAGTTCTGGTCGTGGTTCTTTATTGAGTAGTGTGATGCAGTTGAAGTTCGAAAGCGAAAAAACGGCTTTAACACCAACTAGCTTTTCTTCTTCAAGTGATTCCCATATATTATCGCTTGCGAAAAGTAATGTCGATTCGGAATGATTACAAATGTGATGAACATCATTAGGGTTAAAGTCCTGAAGGATGGGTACTATTATTGCCCCGTATGTTACTGTTGCTAAATATGTAACTGCCCAGTTAGCATTATTACGTCCAATAAGTGCAACTTTATCGTTTTGTTTTAGTTTGCATTGTTCAAAAAGGATATGAAGTTTAGCAACTCGTTTGGCAATGTCAGCGTAAGTAAGCGTCACCTCTTCGCCGTAATTGCTGTACGCAGGCAATTCCCAGTTTTTGCGAAATGAGTCTTCGAAAAGGCGTATGAAGTTTTCCTGAATCATTGGAGATTATTTTCTAGTGAAACTAATTTTTTTTGGCAAATATATCTAAAGAATTACACATTCTAAAATTAAACGTGCATTATTTCAGTATTAATATTGTAATTTTTTAAAAATAAAATATTTGAATTGATGAGAGTAAGCATAATTAATTCAATATATATTGAAAAAATAATAGCAATTTTGTGCTAAGTAGTTGTGTGGTAAAATAAAAAAATGTAATTTTGCACCCTCATTTCGGAATAGGTAAGTAAGTAGCACTGCTGAATAAGCATCTCACCTGCCCGATGTAATACTTAATTGTTTTATAATGTACGCAATTGTAGAAATTTTAGGACAACAGTTTAAGGTTGAGGCCGGAAAAAAACTGTATATCCATCGTATGAACGAAGCTGAAAGAGGTTCAGCTATTGAGTTCGACAAAGTTTTGTTGATCGAAAACGAAGGAGCTATCACTGTAGGCGCACCTACTGTTGGTGGAGCTAAAGTTGTAGCCGAAGTTGTATCTCACCTTCGTGGTGAAAAAGTGATTGTTTTCCACAAAAAACGTCGCAAAGGATACCGCAAACGTAACGGTCACCGTCAAGACTTCACTGAAGTTTTAATTAAAGAAATTGTAGCTTAATTTAAACCGATTAAAATTTAAAAGAAAATGGCACATAAGAAAGGGGCTGGTAGCTCAAGAAACGGTCGTGAATCGGAAAGTAAGCGACTTGGTGTAAAGATTTTTGGTGGACAGTTTGCTAAAGCAGGAAACATTATTGTTCGTCAACGTGGTACAGTTCATCACGTAGGTGAAAATATGGGTATTGGCAAAGACCATACTTTATTTGCACTTGTTGCTGGTGAAGTGGTATTCAGAAAGAAAAAAGATAACAAATCTTACGTTTCAATCAAGCCAATCGAAGCTAACTAATTAGCCAGATTAAACGCACAAAAATCTCCTGTCGTTTTACCGTAGTGTAAAATTGCGGGAGATTTTTTTTATTTTTGATAAAAGAGTAAAGAACAAAGATTATAGACTTAGTTGCAACTTTGCTTTTAAAAGCTAAATTGTAAATGAAAAAAAGTAAATTATTACAATGCTAACACTCAAATATATTACTGAAAATACGGCTGAAGTAATTAGTCGTTTGGCAAAAAAGAATTTCGATGGTAATGCAATTATTGCACAGGTTATTGAGCTTGATGGAGGTCGCAAAACAACACAAACGTTGCTTGATAGTACTTCGGCCGAAATGAATAACTTGTCGAAAGAGATTGGAATGCTTTTTAAACAAGGTAAAACTGCGGAAGCTGATGCTGCAAAAGCCAAAACGACACAATTAAAGGAGAATATTAAAACGCTTGACGATAAGCTGTCGGATATTGAGTCGCAGTTAAATAGTTTGTTGGTTCAAATACCAAATTTACCTCATGAGAGTGTGCCTGCCGGTAAACATGCCGAAGACAATATTGTAGAGCGTGAAGGCGGTGAGATGCCTAAGTTGTACGAAAATGCTGTTCCACATTGGGATTTAGCAAAAAAATACGATCTTATTGATTTTGAATTAGGTGTGAAAATTTCAGGGGCTGGCTTCCCGGTTTACAAAGGAAAAGGAGCTCGTCTTCAACGTGCGTTAATTAACTTTTTCTTAGATAATGCGCTCGAGGCAGGTTATTTGGAGGTTCAGCCACCTTACGTAGTGAATGCAGCGTCAGGTTATGGTACTGGTCAATTGCCTGATAAAGAGGGGCAGATGTATCACTGTCAGCTCGATGATTTGTATCTTATACCTACTGCCGAAGTTCCAGTAACCAATATTTATCGTGATGTGATTTTAGACGAAAAAGAATTGCCTGTAAAAAACACAGCTTACTCTGCTTGCTTTCGCCGTGAAGCTGGATCTTATGGCAAGGATGTGCGTGGATTGAATCGCTTGCATCAGTTCGATAAGGTGGAGATTGTGCAAATTCAACATCCTGACAAATCGTACGATACATTAACTGAAATGGTTAGCTATGTTCAAACTTTGGTTGAGAAATTAGAATTGCCTTGGCGCATACTTCGTTTGTGTGGTGGCGATATGAGTTTTACATCGGCGCTTACCTTTGATTTCGAAGTTTATTCTGCTGCCCAGGAGCGCTGGTTAGAGGTAAGTTCAGTGTCGAATTTTGAAAATTACCAAGCCAATCGTTTGAAATGTAGATTTAAGGGTGCTGATAAAAAAACTCAGCTTGTGCATACATTGAATGGTAGCGCTATGGCTTTGCCTAGGATTGTAGCTGCTTTGCTCGAAAATAACCAAACTCCAGAGGGTATTAGAATTCCAAAAGCATTGATCCCATATACTGGTTTTGATCTGATTGATTAATCCAATTAAATATTATTTGCAATAAAAAACCGAATTATCAGGAAGGATGATTCGGTTTTTTTTAATTTATGTTTTTAATTTTACAAATAAATTGGTGTGTCAATATACTTATTTATCTTTAAATTGATTTATCAAGTAATAATTGAGCAATTTCCAAGTCCATCTTTGTGGTTATTTTGATGTTTTCTACATTGCCATTTACAAGTGCAATTTCAAGTGTAATGTTTGGCTTTGTGTTCCAAAATGATTCTACAACAGATGCATCGTCAGTGAAATTAGGTGAGAAATTCTGCTCGTAAGCTTGTTTTAATAATTTACTTTCAAAAACCTGTGGTGTTTGAACTGTTCTAAACTTTGATCTGTCCACGCTGTGACTTCCATCGCTGTTGAGCTGGCGCAGGCTTTCTATGCATTCTGCAACGGGAATTGCTGCTCCATATTCGGAAGCTGCTTTAAAGCAAGCATCTATGGTTTGATGGCTGACAAGTGGGCGTACGCCATCGTGTATTGCTATCAGGTCAGTGTCGGTCGTTGCACCTAGTCCATTTAAAACCGATTCGAAACGCGTATTGCCACCAGATACCAATTTGTGGTTTATTTTAAAGTTATAGCGTTCGCAAAGCTCATTCCAATAATTAAAATGTTGCTCTGGCAGTACTAGAATTAATTGCATTTCTTGATCGTAACTGCTGAATTTGTGAATCGTATGCATCAAAATTGGTAAGCCCGAAACTGCAATAAACTGCTTTGGGATGTCCGATTGCATGCGCAAACCGCTGCCTCCAGCAACTATGATTGTGGATTTTAAGTTTTTCATTTGGTCGAAAATTATTTAGCAAAGATAGGTAATTCCTGAGATATAAAGCTTGCTGAAATTAATATAATTCCATCTCTATTAAAAACGACTATTTTCGTTAATATTTCACATAAAAATGCTTGTATAAACCAATAAAAAGCAGTAATTTAGTGCGATTTTTTAGACAGAATAAAAACCAAGATAGATGATTGAACAAGACAGAATTATTCAGGTAAATATCGACGAAGAAATGAAATCTTCGTATATCGACTACTCCATGTCGGTAATTGTATCACGTGCATTGCCAGATGTGCGCGATGGTTTTAAGCCGGTACACCGCCGTGTGCTTTTTGGTATGAACGAGCTGGGTAACAATTCGGATAAACCATATAAAAAGTCGGCAAGAATAGTTGGGGAAGTCATGGGTAAATATCACCCGCATGGCGATTCCTCTATTTATGGAACATTAGTGCGTATGGCACAACATTGGTCAATGCGTTATCCGCTTGTTGATGGGCAAGGTAACTTTGGATCTATTGATGGCGACAGTCCCGCTGCCATGCGTTATACAGAGGCGCGTTTACGTAAGCTCTCGGAAGACATGTTAGTGGACATCAATAAGGATACGGTAGATTTTCAGTTGAATTTTGATGATACGCTCAAAGAACCAGTTGTCCTTCCAACTCGTATTCCTAACTTATTGGTAAATGGATCTTCGGGTATAGCTGTAGGTATGGCTACCAATATGGCGCCTCACAACTTAACTGAAGTTGTTGACGCAACAATAGCATATATCGAAAATAACGATATCGAAATATCGGAACTTATAAAATATATCAAAGCGCCAGATTTTCCAACTGGTGGTATAATTTACGGTTACGCTGGTGTGAAAGAAGCATTCGAAACCGGTCGCGGTCGTGTAGTGGTGCGCTCAAAAGTAGAAATTGAGACAGATGCTCAAGGACGCGAAAAAATTATTGTAAATGAAATACCATACATGGTCAACAAAGTAGAGCTTATTAAAGCAGTTGTTGCCCTTGTTGAAGATAAACGCATTGATGGTATTGCACATATCAATGATGAATCGGATCGTGAAGGTATGCGTATTGTTATCGACATAAAACGCGATGCTAACTCAAATGTTGTGTTGAATAAGTTATATAAAATGACTGCGCTTCAATCATCATTCAGTGTAAATAATATTGCATTGGTGCATGGTCGTCCGCGTATGTTAAACGTAAAAGACCTGATTCATTATTTTGTTGAGCAC
>JAGNPC010000089.1 GCA_017989795.1 Paludibacter sp.
CGTCCACCTCAAGGGGGTGTTAGGGTTAGCTTTGTCTATATTATTATTCTCAATCATAAATCAAATATTTTTATAATTATCAAATCTATTACAATTCCCCGCCATTTATTTCGATTTATCGGAATTTTCGCCCGGCGTCATCCCTTCAACATACTCACCGAGCGTTTGAAGCTCTTTTATAAGCGGCTTAATAGCCACAAGCGATTGACGGTAACGTTCGTGATCGGAAAATTTAAAGTCGACATAAAACTGATATTCCCATTCACGGCCTATAATTGGTAATGATTGTATTTTGGTTAAGTTGATATCGTAAAACGAAAACACTGAAAGCACCTTTGACAAACTACCTTCGGCATGTGGTAAGGTAAACACCACCGACGCTTTGTTTATCACTTCGTCCTGCTGAATTTCATCAACCACCCACTGATTACCGAAAATTAAAAAGCGTGTAAAATTACGCTTATTTGTTTCAACACCTTTTGCCAACACTTCTAAGCCATATATTTCGGCAGCACGTGTACTACAAATAGCAGCTTGACCTGTAATTTTGGATTGTTGTATGTCTCTTGCGGCCAATGCTGTATCTTCGTGCTCCACCACTTTGATGCCGGGCAATGTATCAAAAAAATCTTTACATTGCATAAGTGCTATTGGGTGTGAGTGAATCTCTTTAATATCGTGAATATTTTGCCCAGGTAAAGCAGCAACACAATGCGAAATACGTAATTTATGCTCACCAGCAATGGGAAGCTTATATTCTTTAAGTAACTCGTAGTTGGGCAGCAAGCTTCCAGCAATAGTATTTTCGATGGCCATTATACCTACCACATTCGGATCTTTTTCGATGCAAGTAAAAATATCACGAAAAGTGACACACGGAATAATTTCCACGTCCTCGTTTTTGAAAAACTGTTCGGCAGCAATGCCGTGATAAGCACCTAAACCACCTTGTATGGCGACACGTTTCATAATTTTAATCTAAAAAAAAATCCCACTCAATTTTTGTTGAGCAGGATTTATATGTTTTGTTTTATACTATCATTTCTATAATACATACGTTTATCCTGCCTTACTTGCTAAAGTAAAAGTAAAAATAGAAGTATGTAAAAAATCGATTCATGTGTGTTTTTTTTATTTTCAATGCAAAAGTAGTATTATTTATCCAATAAACAACAAATTAGAATTAAAATGTTCAAAATATTTTCATATTGTAATTATTTCTACTTTTGACAGATTATAAACGAATTTATTATACTATGTAGATTCGTTTGGGTGTTATTTAAATATTAACAAATACAACTATAGATTATTATAGATGATACATTGATAAAACATAATATGGAACAGAGTTGTTTACTATAAAAAAAGATCAAATGAATAGAATAATTTTAATCGTATTTAGTTTGTTAATAGGAATGTACGTCGAATTATCTGCTTCCAATTACTTTCCGAAACACACAAAGAAATACCAAGTAAGTGTATGGCATTGGGGTTCAACGAATGATAGTTTTGGCATTAATTCGGTGGTTACTGATGCAAAAAAAATGAACACAACGCTAGCTAGCTACAAAAAAAACAACATAACAAGAGTTTATGGTGATTACTTTAAAATGGCAAGCACCAATACAATAGAGTTAAAAACATGGAATAAAAAACTATATAAACAAAGTATTAAATCAATCTATTTGCTAGGTAGTCCCGAATGGATTTATCCCGAATACCGAAAGGATATGTTGGCATTTATAAAAGAAAATTACATAACATTTAATCAATCGGTAACAGAACAAGAGCGCCTTCAAGGCATACATTTAGACATTGAGCCTCATGGACTTGCCGAATGGCAAAATGCAAGTAAAGAGCGAAGGCGCGAAATGTTGTTTATGCTTAAAGATGCGCTGAATGATGTAAGACAAATGCTGATTACCAACAACATGGGCACAGATGAGTTAATGGCTGATTTTCCCTTTTGGTTTGAACATTTTGATGCAATAGGCTGGTATTCGGACACCGACAGAGTAAAGTGGTTTGCTGAATTGGGGCAGATTATTGATGGTATATCCATTATGAATTATGAAAATAGCAACCCGAACATATTAATTGAAAGGGTGCAATGGGAAAAAGAAAATTTTAAAGGTGTGGTTGAATTGGGATTTGATTTTGAAGAAATTGGCAAACTATGGAAAAGCAAAACCCATTTTAGTAATATAGTATCTGAAATTAGTCGTAAAACAAATATGCCTATAGCTATTCATCGCTATGCTTTTGTACTCAAAGCATCAAGCAAGTAAAATATTGGGATAATTTATCTACTTTTGCAACTATCTTTTACAACAACAACCAAAATAAAATCGATTATTTTAATGATAACTATACTTATTATTGCCCTCACGGCTATTGTTTCGTTTCTAGCGTTTAACAATAGCAGCCTTATGCAAAAATACATTTTTTACCCGCCAGCCATCGCCAACAAGCAGTGGTATCGCTTTTTTAGCTATGGTGTTTTGCATGCCGATTTATCACATCTTTTTTTTAATATGTTTGCGCTTTACCTTTTTGGAGGTGCAATTGAATCGGTATTTACACAGGTATTTGGTTTGCTTACGGGATCAATTTTGTATGTGTTACTCTATGTCTCATCATTGGTATTTTCGATATTACCAACCTGGCAAAAAGAAAAAAACAACAGCTATTATAGCAGTTTAGGAGCTTCGGGAGCTGTATCGGCAGTAGTTTTTGCCTATATAATGGTGTATCCTATGAATTTTATGGGTATAATATTCATACCTATTTTTCTGCCCGCCTTTTTGTTTGGTATTATCTATGTTGTGACTTCTATTTATCTTGAAAAGAATTACAATAGTCAGGTTAACCACTCGGCTCATGTGATGGGTGGAATTTACGGCATTGTGTTTATGTATCTTGCATTTATGCTTTTTGCCAACATCAATATTTTCCGCTATTTTGTTGAAAGCATTCAAATAAGTTCCTGGAGAGATTTAATACGGTTTGGGTATTAATTCTACTTTGACAGATAGGTATTTTAAAACATTCATTAGAAATTGAACGTTTCACTTTCAAACAATAACATTATCATCAAAATTTTGTTTCTTTGTAAAAAAAAAATCGTATGGAAAAGAAATTACGTCGTTCGAACGACAAAATGCTTGCTGGTGTATGCGCTGGCATAGCTGATTATTTTGGTTTGGAAATAAGCTTGGTACGCATTGGATATGTGGCTTTGTCCATTTTTTCAGCAGGTTTTCCGGGCTTAATTTTATACATTGCAATGGCATTAATTATACCGCAGCAGTTAGAAAATTAAGCGTTAATTTTAATTTCTCAATAAAAAAAGCACGTGTCGTTTAAACTCGTATCCCCTTATAAACCCACAGGCGACCAGCCTGAGGCCATTCGTCAGCTCGTCGATGGTTTGAATAGTGAAATACCTTTTCAGACCCTGCTTGGTGTAACTGGTTCGGGAAAAACCTTTACAATAGCCAATGTTATTGAAAAAGTTGATAGGCCAACTTTGGTGCTGAGTCATAACAAAACCTTGGCAGCACAGCTGTACAGCGAGTTTAAATCTTTTTTTTCCGACAATGCGGTGGAATACTTCGTTTCGTATTACGACTATTATCAGCCCGAAGCTTACTTACCTGTAAGCGATACTTATATTGAAAAAGATTTATCTATCAATCAGGAAATTGAAAAAATGCGTTTATCAACCACCTCCTCGCTCCTATCGGGCCGACGGGATGTGTTGGTGGTATCATCGGTTTCGTGCTTGTACGGTATAGGTAACCCCGAGGATTTTACAAGCAATGTGATAGAAATAGCACGTGGTCAGAAAATTGTGCGCAACGTTTTTTTGCGATCGTTGGTGGATAGCTTGTATAGTCGCAACGAGATAGAACTTAATCGCGGCAACTTCAGAGTAAAGGGCGAAACAGTAGATATTTTTCCGGCTTATGCCGATTATATCGTACGCGTGGTGTTTTGGGGCGATGAGATAGACGAAATTATGACCGTAGAGCCCGTAAACCTACGAATTATTGAGCACTTTGATGCGTATAATCTTTACCCTGCAAGTATATTTGTCACTACCAAAGAGCGCATTGCAGCTGCTATGCAACATATTGAGCGCGATTTGGATTTGCATGTGGAGTATTTCAAATCGGTGGGTAAACACTTTGAAGCCAAACGCATTTACGAACGTGTAAAGTATGATTTAGAGATGATTAAGGAGCTAGGATACTGTTCGGGTATTGAGAATTACTCACGCTATTTTGACGGTCGCGAAGCGGGATCACGTCCTTTTTGCTTACTCGATTATTTTCCAAACGACTATTTAATGGTGATCGACGAAAGTCACGTTACCATACCCCAGATACGCGCCATGTTTGGCGGTGATGCTGCACGTAAACTCAACTTAGTGGATTATGGTTTCCGCTTACCATCGGCAAAAGATAACCGTCCACTGCGTTTTGAGGAGTTTGAAACACTTACGCCCCAAACTATTTACGTGAGCGCCACACCAGCCGATTACGAGCTAGCCAACAGCGAAGGGGTGATTATTGATCAGCTCATTCGGCCTACAGGATTGCTTGACCCTATTATTGATGTACGGCCAAGTTTAAATCAGATAGACGATTTGCTCGAAGAAATAGTAGTGCGTACAGAAAAAAACGAACGTACGCTCATTACCACACTTACCAAGCGCATGGCTGAGGAATTGACGGACTATTTAGCCAAAATGAATGTTAGATGTAACTACATTCACTCCGATGTGGATACACTGGATAGGGTAAAGATAATGGAAGATTTGCGCAAAGGAATATACGACGTGCTTATAGGTGTAAACTTACTGCGCGAAGGGTTGGACTTGCCCGAAGTGTCGTTGGTAGCTATACTTGATGCCGATAAAGAAGGCTTCCTTCGCTCCCATCGCTCGTTGACACAAACTGCTGGGCGTGCGGCTCGAAACCTGAACGGTCGCGTAATAATGTATGCCGACAGAATAACCGACAGTATGGCCAAAACTATACAAGAGACGACACGTAGACGCGAAAAGCAGCTCGCTTACAACGAATTACATGGCATTACGCCAACAGCTATTATTAAAGGAGAGCGCAACTCGCTTAACAAGGCAGAGCCCTATGCTTACCTAGAGCCGGAAAGCACTCAAAGTGTAGCTGCCGACCCGATAGTGCAGTATATGACTAAGCCTGCGCTCGAAAAAGCAATTGCAAAAACAAAAAAAGCCATGCAGGAAGCAGCCAAAAAGCTGGAGTTCATTGAAGCAGCACAGTACCGCGATGAACTTATAAAACTGGAAGAAGTGCTAAAGGCGAAATATTGAGAGAGGCAAAAAAACAACTTGTATTTTAACTTGGAAAAGTTTATCTTTGTAATTACAATATAACCAATCAAATGATACGAATTTATGTCTATCGAAAAAGCAATTTTACCGATTAAAATTAACGAATTAGTTTCATTAATATCAACAAAAAAAAAGCTAGATACTGCTGATGCTATGAGTTATCTTTATACATCAAATTTTTATAAAAAATTATTTAACACCGAAAGCAAATGGTGGTATATGAGCGGTTTAAATTTGTACTTCGAATTGGAGAAAGAAAAACGCAAACTTCAAAAAACTGATACTGAATTCAAAAAAGAAAAATTACTTTCAGTTTTCTGTGTTGAAAATTATCGATTATTAAATAATATGGAAGCGGTCGAAGTGCATGCTTTATTTCAAAAGTATGATGTTTATAATTTTCTTAAAGTTAATTATGATGTATTACACTCACAGGGTGAAGAATATATATTAAATGAAATCAGTGCTTATATAAAAAATCAGAAACAAAAATGATACTTTATCACGGGTCTACTGTGAAAGTTGAAAATCCAAGCCTATTAAAATGTCGTTCGAATACAGATTTTGGGAAAGGATTTTATACAACTACAAGCCAAGAGCAAGCTGAAAAATGGTCGAAATTAAAACAACAAAGAGAAGCTTCAGCAAAAGCTGTTGTATCAGTTTATGAAATAGATGATGACCTATTGAAACAGTCAACTAACTGCAATGTATTGAAATTTTCACAAGCCAACAAAGAATGGTTAGATTTTGTTTTTGCAAACCGTAAAGGGTTGAAATGTGAATTGTACGATATAGTATATGGACCTGTAGCTAACGATCGCTTATTTGCTACCATAACATTGTACGAAGAAGGTATTTTAACCGCTGATGCGGCCATTGAGCAACTAAAAACCTATTTATTATTCAATCAAGTTTCGTTTCATACGCAAAAATCTATAGACTTGTTGACGTTTAAAACCTCATTAGAACTATAAATTCAAAAGCTCTGCCCCTGCCATTTTCCATCAATTAACTGTTGCAGTTCACGAAATCCGACTTGCTTAAGTGCAGCATAGGTTTCGAGGTATCCGTCGATTACTTTTGATGGATAGTGACAATCCGAATTGACCGTAATTGGTATTTGGAGCTCGTATAGCAAGCCATAGTAAGATTTATCAGGAAATGTTATTCCTTTTTCGAGGAGCGACTTGGTGTTAATTTCGACAATAAGCCCTTTTTGTTTTATCAATTTCAAATAATCTACCATTAAATCAGTGTACCAGTTGGATTGGATATCGAAATCGCGAAACTTAAGGCCATGAAGCGTAATTTTATCTAAATGCCCCACCATATCAAATCCACCCAGCTCCACCATCTCTTTCGATAATTCGAAATATCGTTCTGTAACTAGCCTAATATCCCCCTTGTATAGCTCTTCCATTCCTAAGCGAAAATCTTTGAACGCACCATCCACCGAAAAGTAATCGCCACTGGGTAATTGATCGAGGTAATGGATGGAGCCAATTTTGTAATCCAGCTTCTTATTAGAAAAAAAAGCACTTTTAGCATTGGTACAGCCCACAATATAATCAATTTCGAGACCTAAAAACAGTTCTATTTGATGGGCATATTTGGTTTTAAGTCTGTGAAATTCCGATTCGTAATCCTTGTAATCGTCTGCCTTCATGGTCCAGTACGTTTCAAAAGGCAGCGGCGCGTGCGACGAAAAGCCATAGCGAGTTATACCCTTGGCTATGGCGTACTTAATAAACTCTTCCATGTGCTCACGTCCATCGCAAAACGTACAGTGACTATGATAATTTGAAAAAAACATATTTGTTTCGTGTTTCGTGTTTCGTGATTTGTGTTCTGTGTTTCGCATTTTTCTCTCCTCTCTCCTCTTACTGCTTACCTCTTACTGCTAACTGCTAACTGCTAACTGCAAACTTCTTACCTCTCACCTCTTCCTACATCAAACTGCTTCACTTCCTCCAGCACTTCATATACAATGGGGCATGTTTCGGCATTTTTGACTGATAATAAATAGATTTGAAAAAACTTTTTACGATCAGTATGTGGGTACTCAC
>JAGNPC010000090.1 GCA_017989795.1 Paludibacter sp.
GTGTACGCCTGTGCAAAGCGCAACGCTACCGATACGCCAATGCCGACATAGCCGATTTGGAGAAACAACTGATTGCTGCACAAGCACAACGTTTCCGACTAATTGTTACGGATGGTGTGTTTTCGATGGATGGCAATGTGGCACCACTGGATAAAATTTACGAATTGGCCAACAAGTACAATGCGATGATTATGGTCGACGAATCGCACTCGGCAGGTGTGGTGGGTCATACTGGTCGTGGTGTGACTGAACTATTTGACCTCAAAGGTCAGATGGAGATTATCACCGGCACCTTAGGAAAAGCTTTTGGAGGTGCTATTGGCGGTTTCACTACGGGCAAAAAAGAAATTATCGACATGCTCCGTCAGCGTTCGCGCCCTTATTTATTTTCGAACTCCATACCTCCAATGGTGGCAGCGGCGGGTATCCGCATGTTCGAAATGATGAACGAAACCAACGAACTTCAAGATAAATTACATAGCAACACAGCGTACTTTGTGGAAAAAATGCGTGCAGCAGGCTTCGATATTAAACCTACACAGTCGGCTATTTGTGCGGTGATGCTTTACGACGCGAAGTTGTCGCAAGAGTTTGCAGCCCGCATGCTCAACGAGGGCATCTACGTAATTGGCTTTTACTACCCGGTAGTACCCAAAGATCAAGCACGCATCCGTGTACAAATATCGGCTGCTCACGAACAGACGCAGCTCAAAAAATGCATCGAAGCGTTTTGCAAAGTTGGAAAAGAACTGGGGGTTGTTTAAGAAGTTGGCAGTTGGCAGTTTGCAGTGATAAGTGATTAGTGATTAGTGATTAGTGATAATCGGGAATTAAAGCCCCCGCCATTTATCCCGCTAGGCGGGAGGGGTTTGGGGCAGGGATATTGATAAAAGCACATCGGGCCGGAAGGCTGCTGGGTGGGTGAGGGATTGAAGCGGCGTGCCGCCGTATTTCGGCGGTACAAGAGCGGAAAGCCCGACCCGAGGTACGAGGGGCACCCCCAAGAAAGAAGTTAGAAGTTAGAAGTTAGAAGTTAGAAGATTTGAAAAGTTTGGGTAGTACCATCCAATCGTTTTAGTCGCGTATTAAATAGTAAATGGTAGATGTATAAATTGTAAATGCATTAAGATGAAAGCACTAGTAAAACTGAAACCCGAAAAGGGGATATGGATGGCCGAGGTGCCTATGCCTACGGTTGGTATCAACGATGTGTTGATTAAGATAAAGAAAACGGCTATTTGTGGCACTGATTTGCACATTTATAAATGGGATGAGTGGTCGGCGCGTACAATTCAAACGCCGATGACGATTGGTCATGAATATGTGGGCGAGATTGTGGAAATGGGTGATGGCGTGAAAAACCTGCAAGTTGGTGACCGGGTGACGGGAGAAGGGCATATTGCTTGTGGGCATTGCCGCAACTGCCGTCGGGGTAAGCTGCATGTGTGCGAAAACACGATAGGTATTGGCGTGAATCGTGACGGGGCGTTTGCTGAATACTTGTCGCTACCGGCCGAAAATGTGGTGAAACTGGATGCACGTATCTCGGACGAAATGGCTGCCATTATGGATCCGTTTGGTAACGCTACGCATACGGCTCTTTCGTTTCCGCTGATTGGCGAGGATGTGCTTATAACGGGAGCAGGACTGATAGGAACGATGGCGACAGCTATCTGTCGGTTTGCTGGTGCGCGCAACATTGTGGTGAGCGACCTGAGCGAGTATCGCCTGAACATTGCCAAACAGATGGGCGCGACGCTCACTGTTAATCCTACCAAAGGTGAATCTATTGAAGGAGCTATGAAGCAGCTACACATGCGTGGTTTCGATATTGGGCTCGAAATGTCGGGCTCGCCTATTGCCTTCGAAAGTATGATTGAGAATATGTACAACGGTTCGAAAATTGCGCTGTTGGGCATTTTGCCAAACTCCACCACCGTGCAATGGGATAAAATAATTTTCAAAGCGCTTACCCTCAAAGGTATTTACGGCCGCGAGATGTGGGAAACTTGGTATCAGATGGAGCAGATGCTTATCACGGGTATAGACCTGAACCCTGTTGTGACACACCGCTTGGACATTGCCGACTTTCAACAAGGCTTCGAGATTATGGAAAGTGGTCAGTGCGGAAAAGTGATATTGGATTGGGCTAAGTGATAGATAACTTGAAATGAATTGTGCGTTTTTTTAAAAGAAACAGAAACATACGACAGACCAAACTTGAAAGAACAATTTTTAAAAGTATTTGTTATTCAGTTATTAGGAAGTTTTATATTTCTTCTTCGCATTTTTAGAAGTTCAAACTGGAGTCGGAAGTCACAAAAATGAATGCATAAAGATGTAGATAAGCAAACTAGCCTCAAATACAGTCAAGCTACTCGATTTTAATTTATTAACTTATTTTAAAAACAAAAACATGCTAAAAAATCTACTCATTACAGTTGGTCTACTACTCTCATTTCATGTAGTATCGCTAAACCTCCCGCATTACAAACTCACTATTGCTAATGCCGATCTCAACTCAATGTATGCCAATCCAACTGCCGAAGAATACTTCCCTGCTGTTTTTGAAGCTTTTGGAAGATCGTACAATGTACAAGCTCGTTTTAAAGGTTCAACAACTTTGCTTTACCCCAAAAAAAGTTGGGCCATCAAATTCGAAGATGCAAACAATGACTTTGGCGTTCGACGCATAAATTTGCATGCCGACTACAAAGATCACTCTGCGATGAGAAATTTTTTGATACTAAAACTTTTTAATCAATTAGGGCTTGCAAGTTCAACTATCAAACATGTAACCTACCAAGTAAATGGCACGCCATACGGCGTTTACACTCAGGTGGAGCAAATCGACAAAGATTTCCTTACACGAAATGGCCGTGAGGCAATATCGCTTTACAAAGCCCAAAACCATGGAGCACTTATGGCACCTGCCGTACGCGACGATTATTATGATAGGATTTGGGAAATAGAAGAAGGTGGAGATCCGACTTACGACGAACTAAGAGTTTTCTTTAATAAAATGCTTTATTTAAATAAGGCTGATTTCGACCAAAACATTTCTACTTTAATTGACACAGATAACTTTATTCGATTCTTTGCCATCCATTTTGTATTTGCCGACATGGACAACTTCACAAAGAATATTTTCTTAAATAAAAATAGTCAGACCAACAAATTCGAAGTTTTCCCTTGGGACAACGAAGGTTCATTTGGCAATTCGGCAATTGGCGAGTTTGATGCTACAAAAACCGATTACAATATGATCGATGCTTTCACACCTGAATATCAGGTGGTATTGCAACGTTTGCTCGAAAATCCAACATACAAAACTCAATTTCAAACAGATATAAACATAGTGCTCAATGATGGCTATGCCTACCTCGACACTTTGATTGACAATACGTATCAACGTATCAAGGACTCGGTTTATGCCGACCCGAAAAAGGAGGCGACAAATCTGGAATTTGACAATTCGATACCGCAACTGAAATGGTTTATGGCCAATCGTAAAGTTTTTCTTCAAAACAACCCTTTGCCCGATAGACACCCACTTTACGATTTGGAAGTGCTCAACCCCTACCCTACGTCCGAAAACCCCGTCATGACTTTCCGCATTAAATCACCTGTTGCTCAGCCAGTAAACATGTTTTTCGCCGATAAGGTTGATTTTAACCGTCGCGGACAACCATTTACATTCAGCAGACAACAACTGTTCGACAATGGACAAACCAATGATAATGCCGCGTCTGACCTGCTGTATGCCAATACCGTTAACACAACTACTTTTGAGAGCAATCTTATTCCTTTTACTTTTACCGGCAGTGCGCAAAACTATCCGCAAAATGGCATTTTTTACATTGATTATTATGGATCAAAAACTTACGCAATTAACAAGGGAAACGTTGATGCGAATATTGCCGACAGATTACGAATAGGGAACGTATTTCGGTTTGGACGTAGACATTTTGTGGAACTCGAAAACATCTCGAGCACCTTACCCGTTGACGTTTCCTACTTTCATTTACGCACCAACAATGCTCACAGCGACTTTATGTTTCGCGACAATGTAGTGCTTGCTCCAAATGAAAAAATTATTATTAGCGCCAGTCCCGAGTTAGGTTCGTACTTTTTCCCAAACCAACGCTCGGTAGGTAACTTATATTATGAATTGAATGAAGGAACTCAGTTGCAAGTTCTAAATTCCCTACTTATGCCAGTAATATCCAAGCAAATTAACACAATCAACACACTCGACTCGAGCACCGAAAGGCTTGTGTTTAATGAAATAAACTTCAAGGCGGGCTTACTAAAACCTACCGACGACTGGGTCGAAATATACAATCCGGGCAATACCGCTATCGACATGTCGGGCTGGTTATATTCCGACAGCAACAATAGCAACAAATACATTTTCGAAAATGGGTTCATCTTGCAACCCAACAACTATGTGGTCGTTGCTCAAAACCTAACCAAATTCAAAGCCGCCTATCCAGAGGTGCAAAATGTGGTTGGGAGTGCTAGTTTTGGCTTATCTAGTGAAGGCGAATACATACGTCTATTCAATAAAACAGGCGTTCTTGTCGATTCGGTATACTATAAAGTAGCTTCTCCGTGGCCTGTAGATGCAAATGGAACTGGCTATACTCTCGAATTAAGTAATGCGATGCTTGATAACAACTTAGGTGAAAACTGGTTTGTCGACGCAAATAAAATGGGTTCTCCAGGCACGCGTAATTATGTAGCTACGAGCATATTTGAAAACACTGAATTACGATTTGCTGTTTATCCAAACCCCGCAACAGATCATTTATATATTAAAAACGAACAAAAACTTCTTAGTTATGAAATTGTAAATATGCAAGGCATTAAATTAGCCATAGGAACAGTCGAAGGCTTCAACACACAACGCATCGACTTGTCAAGCTTAACAAAAGGCGTTTATATAATCAGGGCACACTCTGGAAATGTTTCAAAAACAATAAAAATAATTATCAAATAATGAACACATAGTTCATTTCTACAAAAAAAAGATCCATATATTCGTTAAACCGAAACTATGGATCTTTTATTTTTTTAGCACACCAATTTTTACTCTTCGGAGGTCTTTTTCCGCAAAAGCTTTTGTTGTATTTTATCCACTACCAAGTAAGCAATAGGCACTACAAATACGGTAAGTACAAGCGATGAGGTTAATCCACCCATCAACACAATAGCCAATCCGTTTTTCCATTCGGCACCTGCACCTGTAGCAATGGCAATTGGCAACATACCAAACACCATCGAAATGGTTGTCATTAAAATGGGACGTAGACGCTCGCGGCCGGCTTCAATGAGCGCATCAAAAGTGCTCATGCCTTGCGCTTTCATAATGTTAGCAAAATCGACCAATAGAATACCGTTTTTAGATACCAGCCCTAGCAACATAATCATACCCAGCATGGTGAAAATACTCATGGAGCCCATGGTTAAATTCAGTGCAAGCAAGGCTCCGATCAATGCCACTGGCACCGAGAAAAACACGATAAATGGTTGCGCAAAACTATTGTACAAAGCTACCATCACCAGATATACCAGAATGATAGCTGCCAACAAAGCCATTCCAAGCGAGGCAAACGAATCGGCTTGCTGTTCAATATCGCCACTCCATTTTATCTCGACCGACTTAGGAAAATTGGCCTTCGCTATTTCGGCATCAATCTGCTTTGCCAAAATACCCGAGGTAATGCCTAACACATTCGACTTCACAGTTACCGACGTACGGCGATTTTTACGCTCCACCATACTTGGCCCTGTGCTTTGGGTAATGGTTGCAAACTGCGACAGCGTAATGTTTTGCCCTTTGCTATTTACAAATATAAAACTAGATACATCCGATGCACTTTTCCGATCAAACTCATCCAAGCGGATATTGATGTCGTACTCATTCATGCCATCACGATATTTAGCATCCTGATTACCTGCAAAGGCATTTCGAAGCGACATACCCACCTCGCCCATATTCAAGCCCAACGAAGCCATTTTCTCACGATCAATGTCAATATTCAACTCAGGGTTCCCCTCTTCGACCGTGATAGCTGCACCATTAGCACCTGGCAGTCGCTCGATAATGGTTTTTAAACGAGCAGCAGTTTGCATCATCGCATCGTGATCCTCGCCACTTAGCACAAGCATAATCGGCTCCACGTCGCCCGACATCATGCCCAACATCGAGCAATTGATTTTAACTCCTTCAAAATGCGCTTCGAGCTGTTTACGCACTTTGAGCATAAGTTGTTCGGTGGTTACAGTTCGTTGCTCACGATCAATCAGTTTTACGGTTATCATCGATTTGTTTTCGCTGCTAATTTGTGCAATCTCCGTGATAAAGTTATCGCTTGCACCACCTACATTCACCAACAAACTTTCAATATTGGGCTCACCTTTAATATAGTTCTCAATTTCGCGAGTGCGGATATTATTCTGCGCCAAAGTAATGGATTTATCATATTCAAGCTTCAACACAAATCGTCCTCCATCGCCATTGGCCACCATTTCCTGACCCAAAATACCTAAACTCATTACCCAACCAGTAATAACAAATAGCACAAACACAAATGCAGCACTGATACGCTTGTGATTGAGCACCCATTTTAATTTCGACGTATACCAATTTGTAAGCGCTTCGAGCATCGATTCGAACCAGAACAAAGGCAAATGCAACCAGTTGCTACGTTTCAAATCTACTTTTTTTCCAAAGCGAGAATACAAGAAGGGTGTTAAAGTAAAACTCACAAAAAGACTCATGAGCGTAGAAACAACAATGGTAACCGAGAACTGACGCAACACATCGCCAATCACCGAATCGACCAAGGCAATGGGCAGAAACACCACCACATCCACCATGGTTATGGCTAGAGCCGCAAACCCAATCTCATTTCGGCCATCGAGAGCCGCTTGACGTTTGGTTTTACCCATCGAAAAATGTCTGTGAATATTTTCGAGCACCACAATGGAGTCGTCGACCAGAATACCAACAACGAGCGACATGGCTAGGAGTGTCATCAGATTGAGCGAATAGCCAAAGAAGTACATGGCAATAAAAGTTGAGATAATAGACGTTGGAATTGCCACCAGTACAATGAACGAATCGCGGATGCTATGTAGAAAAACCAATATCACAAGCGCCACCAACACAACCGCTATCATTAAATCGTGCGTTACGGCATCCACCGACTCGAGCGTAATATCCGAACTATCTTCGGCAATGGTAAAGCGCACCCCTGAGCTGGCATAGTTCTTTTCAATTTCGGCTACTCGCTCTTTTACACTGGTACAAATTTCAACCGCATTGGCATCCGATTGTTTTGTGATAACTAGCCCAATGCCATCAAGATCATTGAAACGCGAAATAGACTGTTGCTCTTTAAGACCATCCACTACATCGGCCACATCGGTCAAGCG
>JAGNPC010000091.1 GCA_017989795.1 Paludibacter sp.
TTTTTGAAGCCCAAGTTCAAGGATACCATATTCTTTCGCCACAGCCTGAATATCAATGTGGTTCAAGGGGCGAAATTTACTCAATCTGTTCAGACCTGCAAAATCATCACGTAGCGCAAGGCCAATTTTCATAATGTTTTCATCGCCAAGTAAGCTTGCTAGTTCGGGTGGAAAACCAATTTTATTTAATCTGAATAAATAACATTTTTCAAGATTAGAAATCTGAAGCAACGAAATTTTATAACGAACACCTCGCGTAAACGACGGTCTTGTTTCAGTATCAACACCCAAAAAGTTGCTTTTTTTTAAATCTTCTACAGCTGCCAAAACTTGCTCAGGTTCATCCACCAGAATAATTTCTCCATCGAACGAAACTACAGGAAGTTGATTTACTTCTTCTTTGGTTATTTTTGATTTAAACATTGCTATATTGGGTTTAATACTACTAAAATGAAATTCCCATTTATAATTATATATCTTTAGTACAGGAGTTTATCGTTTTCATTCTCATCCTCTTCATTATTTAAAAACTGAAGAAACGAATTCCTATTTAACTTTTGTTGCGCACCTTCCGATTCATCCTCCTTGTTAAAACTATCACTATATCGAATAGCGTGTAAAGCCTTGAGCGCATTCAAGTTTTTCTGTCCCCAGTGACCTCCAAAAGCTTCGAGACAACAAACCAAAGCATCATTCATAATATCAGCATCCATGGTTTGATAATTGGCCGCAAAATCTTTAATCTCTTGGTATACGTCAGCCAAATCCTCCGATATAAAAGCCGCTATTGGCGTATCACTCAGCGCCATATCCGGATGAAAAACCTCCAAGTACGAATCATCAGCACCCAACAATTGCTCCACTTGTTCTTTTACAAACAAGTAATCATCCTCCGTCACAAACCGTTCCGAAGCATCATCAAACACCGATTCGGGTATCTGAAGCACCGATGCTTTTAAATAAAGCAAAGGCAGTATTTTAACAGCTGTTTGTATAAAATCCGCTCTTGGCTGCTCTGTAGCTTGTTCCAAAAATAAACAAGTTTCCGCAGCAACCGTAACAAACTCTATTACAGCAGGCGAATAAACGATATGATCTGGTAATTGTGCTGATTGCATAAGTCAAAAAATTTACGATTGCAAAAGTAACAAAAAAATAAGAATATTCCTCGTTAATAAATATGCAATGTCTAAACAATTGTTCAAACTCACTTGTTTAATAACTAAAATCAAGAAATCTCAGAACCTTAAAAAAATCACCATCATGAACAACAAATTAGTATTACTCAAAAACTACGAAACCATGGTCGAAGCCTTGTACGACCAAGAAATACTACACGAAAACGGCATTCAAAGTACCATCAACAACGAAGGCTTAGTAGAACTCATGCCCATGTTTACCGAAATAAACGACGGTCTTGGACTCCTCGTTTTCGACACCGACTTCGAAAAAGCCACTCAATTAATCGAAGAGAATAACAGTATTAACCAGCAAAATCAATCCAACGACGACGAATAAATTCAATACGGCAGCATGCCGCTGCAATCCCTCACCCAACGAGCCACTTCCCAAGCGTCGTACATTTAATCAACTAATAAATGTAATGTATTTATAATGCTATTATACAAAATATTAAACCAATAAACCATAAAAAATGCCTATCTTTGCACCCAATTATATAACTGTGAAGTTATAACAATCAAAAATCAAAAAACGAATATTCTAGAAATGAAGCGTATTAACGAATACAAAAAACTTTTTAATGTTGAAAAACACATTGACCTAAAAGAACTAAAAACAAATTACCGTAACTTAGTAAAAGAGTGGCATCCCGATAAATTTGCTGATAATCATGAGTTAGCGCTCGAAGCCGAACAAAAAAGCCGTCAAATCATTGATGGTTACCATTTTCTAGTAAGCATAGCCCCCGAAACAATTGCGGCCAACGAAGAACATCACATCACTTCGGCCGATTCAGGTATAGCCGATTTTAGACTCAAAGGGCAGGTGCTCGAAGTGTCATTTATGGATGGCTCAACTTATGAGTATTTTGGCGTTTCAAAAAACATTTATATCCGTTTAATAAATGCCGAAAAACAATTACGATTTGCAAAACGCAATATTTTCAATTCGTATATATACCGTAAGGCTAAACGAAGTGCCGAAGTTGCATAATTGCCATTAAGCTTACAAATATTATAATATAAAAATGCCCCATAGTTTGGATAGACTATGGGGCATTTTTATATTTAGCTAAACAATATTAGAGGAATAATTTTTCCCACTCTTCTTGCTTAAAACCAACTAACACATTGTTGTTTGCAAGTAATATTGGTCGTTTTACCATCATACCGTTTTCGGCAAGTATATCAAGGAGCTCATCTGTCGAAAGCGTTTTGACCTTATCTTTCATATTTAGCTCTTTGTAAAGTAAGCCGCTTGTGTTGAAAAGCTTAGCTATTGGAAGTCCACTTATTGCTAGCCAATTACTTAGCTCGTCGCGTGTAGGGTTTTCTTCTTTTATAGGTCTGTACGTGTAGCTAATATTGTTGGTTTTCAGCCACTTTTCTGCTTTTTGGCAAGTGCCACATTTAGAGTAACAAATCACTATGGTTTTCATCTTGTATTATTTAAAAATCGCTTTAAATATGTCGTTACCATTGGCAAATAGCAATAAGCCCATCAATAAGAAGAATCCTGCCGTTTGAGCATACTCCATAAACTTCTCGCTAGGTTTACGGCGTGTAACCATTTCGTATAGCAAAAATATAACATGACCACCATCTAAAGCTGGTATTGGAAGGAAGTTCATAAACGCAAGAATTACCGAAAGCAGTGCAGTCATTGACCAGAAAATTTGCCAATCCCAAGTTTGAGGGAACATTTTACCAATGCTTCCAAAGCCACCTAACTGCTGTGCACCCTCTTTCGAAAATACGAGTTTTAGCTGTTTGGTATAGCTCGTTAAGGTCTCCCAACCCATATTAATACCAGCGGGTATGGCAGCAAAAAATCCATATTCGGTTTTTTTGGTTGCGAAGAAATTATCAGCACCTAACATTACAACACCAAGTTTACCGTTTTCTGTTAAAGTAACTTTTGCGCTATCTGCTTTTCCTGCACGCACAAAGTTAAGTTGCACTTCAGTACTTTTGTATTTGTCGAGTTCGGTAGCAAGATCCTGAAAGATAGTCACTTTTTTACCATTGATGCCTGTAATGCTATCACCAATTTGAAGCTTAGCTGCTTGAGCTGGACTTGCGTCAGATATGTCGCCAATTACAAATGGATGTCTTATTGCCACTAAATCAAGTTCCTCGGCAGCAATAATCTTCTTATTTAAATCAGCTGGCAATGTTACCTTTGTTTCAGCGCCTGCTCTATCCACAATTATGTTTTGTTTGCCATCAATAAGTACAGCCTCTATAAAGTCTGCACGTTTCTCAATAGCCAACCCATCAATCGAAATTATTTTATCACCATTAAGTAAACCATTATCGTTTAGCGTTTTCGAAAAGTTCAAACCGTATTTGGCTTCACTAAACGGTATATACTCTTGGCCCCATGTAAAAAGCACCGCCGAATATATAACCATTGCCAAAATGAAATTTACCACTACACCTCCAATAATAATAGGTAAGCGTTGATATACAGGGCGAGAGCGATATTCCCAATCTTGAGGAGGTAAAGCCATTTGTGCTTTATCCATCGACTCATCAATCATACCCGCAATTTTGCAATAGCCACCTAGTGGTAACCATCCAATACCCCATTCGGTATTATCAGGGTACTTACGCCAATCGCCTTCGGGAAGTTCATTTGCCGGTATTGGTTCAAGTATTGCATTGCCTTTTTCATCCACCATTACATCCCCATCGGCGTCTGTTTTCGGACGCTCATTGGCCGGTACGTTTTTTGCAAATAACTTCACTTGCCATTTGCCATTGATGCGTTTGGCACGTATAAGCGAAAACGTAGGGTTAAAAAACATATAAAACTTATCCACACGAACGCCTACCAATCGAGCAAAAAAGAAATGCCCAAACTCGTGCAAAACTACTAAAATTGAAAGACTAAGAATGAGCTGTAAAGCCCTGATTAAGAATGTTTCCATTAAATTTATTTATTGTTTTTATCTATCTGCCCCAAACCCCTAAAGGGGCTTTTGATTAGTCCCGAATGGTTTTTTCTTTAAGCGCCACCATTTATTCCAATTTATCGGAAGGGCTTTGGGGTTATTTGTTTATTGCAAACTGCCATCTTCATACTTCATACTTCATACTTCATACTGTCAACTATTTACTGTTTCTTTCGTCAGTTCTCTCACTGCTGTATCAGTTAACACATAGTCATCGTACGTAGGCTGAGCCACAAAGTGTGCCTTTGCCATTACGTTTTCAATGATGTCGCTCATTTGCAAAAAGCCAATTTTATCTTTTAAAAAAGCAGCTACTACCACTTCGTTTGCAGCATTCAAGATGCAAGGCATATTTCCTCCACGATCCATCGCATAATAAGCAAAAGCTAAATTTCGAAAGCGCTCCAAGTCGGGCTGCTCAAATGTAAACTGTGAGCAAAGATTGAAATCGAGCCTTGCAAAATTTGTTTTCAACCTATCGGGGTAGGTAAACGCATACTGTATAGGCAGTTTCATGTCGGGCAAACCCATTTGCGCTTTTATCGAACTGTCGGCAAACTGCACCATCGAATGTATGATGGATTGAGGATGTACCACAACATCAATTTGATTAGGGGTAAGTCCAAAGAGCCATTTAGCTTCAATCACTTCAAATCCTTTGTTCATCATGCTTGCCGAATCGATGGTGATTTTAGCTCCCATCTCCCAGTTTGGATGTTTTAAAGCCTGCGCACATGTAACGTGTTCGAGTTCGTGCAGCGTTTTGGTTCTAAACGGCCCACCAGATGCTGTGAGTATAATTTTCTCAACAGGGTTGTTACCTTCGCCCACTAAACACTGAAAAATAGCCGAATGTTCAGAGTCGACAGGTAAAATTGCTGAGTTGTGTTTGGCCACCAAGTCGCAAATTAATTCGCCAGCCACCACCAGTGTTTCTTTGTTTGCTAGAGCAATTTTTTTGCCAGCTTTAACGGCGCTAATGGTTGGTTTTAATCCAGAATAACCTACCATGGCAGTAAGAACTATGTCTACGGGTTGCATTTCGGCAATTTGAGCTATCGAGTCGTCGCCCGCAAAAACCTTAATAGGTAAATCTGAAAGTGCATTTTTTAATTTTTCGTAATGCATTTCATTGGCAATAGCCACCATTTCGGGCTTGTATTTTCGAGCTTGCTCTATAAGTAAATCAACCTGATTGTTGGCCGTAAGAGCATAAGCTTCGAATAAGGAATCATTTTCGGAGATCACTTCCAAAGCTTGTGTGCCTATTGAACCTGTTGAGCCAAGTATAGCAATTTGTTTTTTATTTTCAGACATTTATAAAGTTAGATATTAGAAGTCAGAAATTAGAAGTTAGAAATTAGAAAATTAACCATTAAAATATTATCACATCTTCAGGGTTGATAGGTTTTCCCATTTGCCAAATTTCAAAAATAAACTGGTTTCCTGATTTGCTATTTGCATCGTTTCCTGTAATGGCAATTCCCTCGCCAGCTCTCACATTGTCGCCAGCTTTTTTAAGCAAACGTGTATTATTTTTATATATCGAAATGTAATTGTTTTCATGTTGAACCTGAATAACATAACCGTAATCGAACGTGAATCCAGCATAAATAACAGTGCCTGCTAGCACGCTTTGCACTGTTTCGCCAGCAGATGTAATCATGCTTATGCCGTATTTTTTATCGGCCATATCAAAAGTGGATGAAATAACGCCCCGTGTAGGTTTAAAAAACACAAATACATCCTCGTTGTAAGTTGGTTCAATGGACGAAAGATTGTATTTTTCTTTTTCTTCGAACTCTTTTACATATTCGGCTTCGAGTTTCGATTTGTCGGTAATTCCCTGAGCATAATCTTTGAGTTTTGCAGAGTCGAGTTGTGCTATCGAGTCGGGTTTAATGTCGCCCTGAATTATGGAGCGAATTAAATTCATATAACCTGTTTGAAGTTTCGTGTCGTGTAGCAAGGAGTCGGCTATCATCGATTCGTTAATAATAGCACTGCGGTTTCCGCTTTCGCCATAGCCGGGTAAATAATAACGTATGGGCGATGCAAAAATGAGTAATGTTAATAGAATAAAGGTAGCTAATACTAATGTTGAAAAATAGACTAATACACTAAGTCGCGACAAGCGTATGTGCCACGATTCTTCGAGCGTGTTCTCATTCAGTACCGAAACGCGGTATTGAAATCGTAGCTTATGTAGGAAATTTTTAAACTGAGAAGTTTTTTTTTTCATCGCGTCCCTTGAAACTGATTTATTTACACAAAAGTAACTTTTTTGTGTCTATTATCAAAATAAAAGAAGCTCAACACGCAAATGGTTTGAGCTTCTTAACAATTTATAGGTGGTTTTTTAAATTGCGTTGCCTATCATGAACACAGCAGCAAGGGATACGATGGCATACAACTCTGGAAAAACTGCTAAAATCAATGTTTTACCAAATACATCGTAACCTGATCCGATACCAGCAATACCGTTAGCACACACTTGACCTTGACGAATAGCTGAGAATAAGCCTGTAAGCGCTAATGCTAAGCTAGCTCCAAAAATGGCAGCAGCGCTTGCCCAAGTCATATCGGGAGTTAATTTGCCAGCCAATAAAAAGTAACCCAAAAATCCATATAAACCCTGTGTTCCTGGCAATGCACTTAATACCATGTAGTTACCAAAAGCATCTGAATTCTTTTTTAGAGCGCCAATAGCGGCATTTCCCGTAATTGTAACACCAAATGCACTACCTACGCCCGATAATCCGACCATTAATCCAATGCCAATATAAGCTAAAATAATTGGTTCCATAATTTTCTTTTTGTTTTAAAATTAATATATAAGTTGAATTTTTTTTAATGATTAATAGATTTTAAAATAGGGATTCTTTTTCTTTGTACTTTGCAAACGGACTGTATTTTTTTCCACCACCTTCAAATCCTGAGTTTTTATAAAACTCTACGAATGTAAGACGCATTGGATGAACAAAGGCACTTAATCCGGACATAAATATATTTATTCCATGCCCAATAAGCATGATGATTATCATTATAATATGACTTACAACGGGTATATCGCCGCTCAACTGAATAGCTAAATCGTTAAATACAAAGCCCATTACAGCACCCGAAATGCCAAGTGCAAATAAGCGTATATACGATAGCACGTCGCCTAACAAGCCTGTAGCCATATTGTAAGAGTCCCAAAGTCCTGCACCTACGTTTACTAATGGATTTCGTTTTACATCATTTAAAATGAATATTAATAATCCACCAATGCTTCCC
>JAGNPC010000008.1 GCA_017989795.1 Paludibacter sp.
ATTAATAAAGCAAAAGAATAATTCAAAACAAAAGAATAAATCAAAATACAACTGCCCACAACCAATGAAACTCCAATTAAAAAACACCATCGTATTTTTTGACCTCGAAACCACAGGAACAAATATCGTTTCAGATCGAATTGTTGAAATATCATACCACAAAGTAATGCCCAATGGACGCGAGGAGACAAAAACCATCCGCATCAACCCTGGTATGCCGATTCCTAAAAGCTCATCCGAAATTCACGGCATTACCGACGAGGATGTAAAAGATTGCCCATTATTTAAAACCGTTGCCAAAGAAATAGCACGCGACATAGAAGGCTGTGACCTTGCTGGATATAATTCAAATCGCTTCGATATCCCATTACTAGCCGAAGAATTATTACGCGCTGAAGTTGATATTGATCTCACAAAACGTAAGTTTGTAGATGTTCAGGTAATTTTCCACAAAATGGAAGCGCGTACATTGGGTGCAGCCTACAAATTTTATTGCGAAAAAGAATTAATTGGCGCTCACGGTGCCGAAGCCGACACATTAGCGACCTACGAAGTACTACAAGCACAGCTTGATCGTTACCCTGACCTTAAGAATGACATTGATTACTTATCGAAATACACCACTCAAAATAATAATGTTGATTTTGCCGGCAGAATGATTTACAACGACAAAGGCGAAGAAGTGATCAACTTTGGCAAATATAAAGGTCAAAAAGTAGAAGATGTACTTAAAAATGACCCAGGCTATTACGGATGGATTTTGGGAAGTGACTTTTCGTTGCATACCAAAAAGATGCTAACCAATATTAAACTACGCGGATTAGTAAAGTAACTTGAAATGTGATAGCTCATCAAAACATTTGCAGCTTAAGTTTTGTTTATTAATCAATTGAATTATTGGTCCTTAAACTAAATACAATCCAGTCATGAAGTGCAATTATTTACCGAAAGCATGTATAATGAGTCTACTTCTAGTGCTCATTATACCTTTTATTGGCTACGCTCAGCAACCCGAGGCCTTTCAAACCTACAAAGCCAAGGTGGTTGATGGAAACACCAAAAACGCCCTAGCATTTGCAGGTATACACATTGAAGGCACAAACTACACTACCGTAAGCAATAAAGAAGGTGAATTCTCAATAAAATATTCGGAAGATGCAACCAACGCAGTGGTGATTATTCATTATATTGGATACAAAAGCAAGCGAATTAAACTAATCGACATCACTGCCGATACCAAGACAATTGAGCTAGACCCAGCTGCCGTAGAACTACCCGAAGTAAGCGTAATATCCAAAGATGCCGAAACGCTCGTTACAGGAATGTTCGATAACAGAGGCAAAAATTATGCAAACACAGAAGAGCATTTAACTGCATTTTATCGCGAAACAATACGAAAAAACAAAACCTACGCATCGCTTTCGGAGGCGGTAATTGACATTAGCAAACAACCTTATTCATCATACAAATCAGACATTGTAAGCATCTATAAATCGCGTAAAAAAACAGACTACACCAAGGTCGATACGCTGATATTCAAACTCATGGGCGGTCCATTCAACAATCTTTATTTAGATTTAATAAAATACCCAGAGATGATATTTACAGATAAAATGCTCGATAATTATGATTTTACGTTCGACAGATCCACCCGAGTTGGGAATCGACTTATATATATTGTTGATTTCAATCAAAAAAAACACATACAAGAACCTCTATATTCCGGGAAACTCTATATTGATGCTCAATCATTAGCTCTCAAATCAGCTGTATTTAAGCTGAATTTAAATTTCAAGAATGTAGCGTCCATGTTTATTGTAAAGAAACCAACAAATGCAGACGTCACGCCAATAGAAGCTAGCTATAGAGTGGATTTTATTGAAAATGATAATAAATGGTATTTTGGTTACAGTAGAATAGAATTGGGATTACGTATTAATTGGAAAAAGAAACTCTTCAATAGCAATTTTCATTCTACAATAGAACTTGCCATAACGGACAAAGATAAGCTAATGAGTAGCAACACAATAGCTCGAGATCAACGCATTAAACCATCAGTTGTTATTACAGATGAAGCTAGCGGCTTTGCCGATACCGAATTTTGGGGGAAATTAAATGTAATAGAGCCCGAAAAGCCCATCGAAACGGCAATTCGAAAAATTCAAAAACAACTGGAGAAAAAATAAAAAAAAGAGTACAAACTAGTTGATAGTTTGTACTCTTTTTTGTTGTCTTACAAGGACTACAAATGTACAAAGTATTGCAAACCGTAAAACCCCAATAAATCAGCATAAATATATTGATATGCAAATGTATAGATATTTTTTTGATATACAAAACTTTTTATAAATGTGAATATATTTGCAATTATTTGCTGATATGTGTAGAATATGTGTAGAATAAACTGTACCTTTGTGTATAATTTTTAATTCACTACTATTATGGCAAATGTAAGCGCTTTTATCAAACCTACAAAAAAAGACTCTAAAACAAAAGTCCGTTTTTATGTTACGAGAGGTAGAACAGAAAAAAGGTTGTTTTATACATCCGATATTGAAGTTAACCCCGAACACTTCGACAGCAAAAGCGGCACTATAAAAAGTCGTATTTCTTTTTATACTGATACCGAAAGAGCCGAATTTAATAGTTTAGTAAGTGAAGCTAAAAAAACTATTCTGAGAGCTTATAATAATGCCGAAAATAAACAAGAGCTTACATCGGAACTATTAGCGATTGAAATTGATAAGATTATGCATCCCGAAAAGCATATCGAAATTGAAGCGATTAATCAGGTGCCCGAATATCTTATTGCTTACATTGAAGATTTCATTAAAAAAGCACCAACACGCAAAAAGAAACGCCAAAATACTTTCATTCGTGAAGGTACAATAAAAAGCTATGTTTCTAATTTGGCACGATTAAAGGCATTCACTAAATTTAAGAAAAAAAGCGATTTCCTTTTATCGGAGGTTGATACTAAATTTGTGAATGATTATGTTGATTTCCTCACTAAAACAAAACGAACTGTTCGCACAAAAAAAGGGGAGGTTGTAAACGAAGTTAAACAATATACTAACAATACTATTGGTAACGCTATGAAGCTGCTAAAAACGTTTCTAATGGATGCACCAGGACATAATGTTAACCTCGAAGATGATATTGTAGTTTATAAAGAGGAGGTTGATAGTGTATATTTGAATGAAACCGAACTTCAAATTTTAAAAGATTTTGATTTTTCAGACGTTCCACACCTCGATCGTGTTCGTGATGGTTTTTTGTGTTTAGCATGGACTTGCAGCCGTATTTCAGATATTGGCAAAGTAAACAATATACGAAACGGAATGATACAATACAACCAGCAAAAAACGAACAATAAAGTAGTTATTCCTTTGCATCCAGTTGTTAGTGAAATTCTAAACAAATACGATGGAGGATTGCCTACAATTTCAGACCAAAAGTTTAACGATTATTTAAAAGACGTGTGCAGGCTTGCAGGGTTAACCGAATTACATACCATAACTCGCACGGTGGGCGGCAAAGAGGTTACAGAATCTTCGCCGAAATACGAGCTTATTTCGAGCCACACAGGGAGGAGAAGTTTTTGTACTAACATGTATAAACGTGGTTTAGATAGTTTGATGATACGAAGCATCTCGGGACATAAAACTGAAAAATCTTTTCTTACTTATATCAAAATAGGTGCCGAAGAGCATGCTGAAATGATGGCTAAAAAATGGAGTGAAATTTATAAATAAATAATGATATGATACAACTAAATTTTGATGTTTTAAAATCAGATAGTGAAAAGCTGTTTTACTTTCAGGAAAATTACTTCGAACTTAAAGATGGAGTTAAATATAATAACGAATGGTACCCGATGCCGATTACTGGACGTGAAATGATAGCGAACAATAGTCAACCTGACAGACCTATTAAACAAATTAATCATGCCGAATATACAAAAGGTGTGAAAGATGGCTACAATAGACCAATTACAACCCCGTTTGATGTTGTATTAAATTTCGTAAATAATGCAATTGTACCAGCTTATGTTATTTCAAATGGAAATTGTGAAAGTACTCATTCTTATAATTACGGTTTTGAGGTTGGTAAGCTGTTTAACGCATGGGAAATAATAATCAATGAATCGAAAAAATACGGCAAAGATTTTAATAAAATTATTGACGATTACAACAGTCAGTTTAATACTTTTGCCGATTTGCTTAACGTTCCGGACAAAGATAAACAGGCGCTTATTGATAAAATAAAACTTTTGTTAGTTGATGCAGGTGGCGTGAGGGTGGCAAATTTACTGTATTGCATGGAAGATTTGAAACTTTTGAAATTCCGTATTGATGATAGAATAAAAAACAAAGTTTATGACATTATCCGAAATGAGTTTAATTTTGACTTTGTAGACGAAAGTGTAAATAAACAATTTAGAGTTTTTGAACCATATAGAGAAAAATCAGCCCGAAAATCGAATTTAATTCAAAAAGATTTCGATTTTATTAAAAACGCTATTAAGTAGCTGAATTAAAATAGATTAAACTTTGAAAGTGCAGGTATTTACTTGCACTTTTTTTTTGTTTCAGGTTGTTTGAGGTTGTTTGATTTTTATACAACTCTAAATAATTGCAAGTCAGATAGATAGTTTGCAATTTTGCATCATGAAATAAATACATACCTGCAGGATGTTGATGTTTCAGTAAATTTTTTCAATCATTAAACATGGAAGCAATTCTAAATTTACTAAACAGCGATGCAAACTTCAACATCACAATTCAAAAAAGTGATTTGATGGATTTCGCAAATTTTTTGATTAAAAACACTAAAACCGAACTCGAAGCGGAAGTAATTGCTCAACAAGCTGAAAGCTACAAAACGAGATTAGAAACGTGTGATTTTCTGAAAGTAGACCAAAGTACACTTTTCAGGTGGTCGAAGCGTGGTTATCTTATGCCGGTGGAAGTTGGTGGACGCCGCTTGTATCGAATGAGTGATTTGAAACGAATCTTAAACGGTGGAGGATGCTAATATGAATACAGCTATTATCGCCAAAATACGAGGTTTGTTCAATAGTGGGAACAAATATACAGCGAAGCAATTAAATGCTTTATGTGGCTTTAATGACAGCCGTAAAGTAATATCGGTATTGCGTTCTGAAGGAATGGACATTCGAGATTTGAGATTAGAAAATAACTGCAAACTTTATTGGTTACAGGTGGATATTAATCAATTAAAATTAGAACTATGAAAGATATAAAATTAATTGATTTGAATTCGATCGAAACAGCTCCAGCAAAAGTAGCTCCAGCAAATTACGATTGGTTGAAAATTGTAAAAGTTGCCGAGAATGCTGTTCGTTTTGGTGTTTGGGAAATTGTGATTAAAAACTTGCCCGATGGTACGAGAATAATAAAAAATAATCATGTATCGCTAAATGGTTTGTTTGCTATCTTAGACAATGCAGGATTCGCAAAACGTTATAGGCCTGATGGAACGTATATTCTTATCAGGGTAAAAGAGAACATTCTCACAGTTGCAAAACCAGCTCAAATAAAGGATTACATTATTGATTTGGTGGAAACCTTGCCCGAAACAATTTCAGTTCAGGGATTCGAACTAACAAAAGAAAGTTTAAAAGAAACATTTTTGGCACAGCACCATATTTTATTCGGTGAAAATACATTATCGCCACTGAAAAATAATACATCTGAAATGCTATCAGATACGCCAAATGAAATGTACTTTCCTTATCTTAATACGGTGGTAAAGGTTACCCGTTCAGGCGTGGAGTTGCTTCCTTATTCCGAGCTGAAAAATCTTTGTATCTGGGATTCGCATATTATTCAAAGGACGTTTCAGATTAGCGATTCTAAAGCAATGTACGAGGATTTTATTATAAACGTATGCAGTGAAGATTCGGAACGTATACGAGCAATGAGAGCCGCTTTTGGGTACGCAATGCATCGCTACTATAACGCATCAAATACAAGGGCGATTGTTCTCTATGATGAACAGATTACCGATTCGAATTCGGCAAATGGTGGCACAGGAAAAAGCCTTGCAGCCGTTGCCCTTAGCAAAATGAGGGAAACGGAAACCATCGACGGTAAAAAATTCAACGCAAACGAGCGGTTTAGTTTGCAGAGGGTTACCGATTCCACTGAAATAGCATTCTTTGATGATATATTGCCCGATTTTCAATTCGAACGTTTCAATTCTATTCTAACCAATGGTTGGGAAACCGAACAGAAAAATAAAACAGCATTACGCATCGAATTAGAACATTCGCCAAAAATGATTATCGCCAGCAATTCAATAATGAAAACACTTGACGGAAATACAGCATCAAGGCGCCAATATATTTTGGAATTTGGGAACTACTATTCAAGTTTGATTGCCACTATACCCGAGCCGATAGTCCATGTTCATGGGTGCACTTTTTTTCGTGATTGGTCGAATGCTGAATGGAACGCTTTTGATAACTACATGGTAAAAAGTTGTATTGATTATTTGGCAAATGGCTTGCCGCTTCAAAAAACGAAGAATGTGGAGTATAACAGATTGCTACAAAATACAAGCGAAGATTTTGTAAATTGGGTTACCGAAAAGAATTTTTTAGAGTCAATTTCAGGACACCAAAACGATTATCATTTTCCTCAAAATTACATCGAATTTAAATCTTTGTATTACGGTGAAAGTTCGCAATGGAGTAGCGCCACTTTTGGAAAATGGTTAAAATTATATGCCAAAACAAACGGTTTTATATACGAAACCAAAAAATTTAATACAGTAACTTACTTTTATTTTAAAAAGTGAGTTCAGTGAGTTCATTTTAACATTTGCAACTGCTTGATAATCAGCCACTGAATTGAGTGAACTCAAAATCTATTGAAAAGGGGAGTACCCCCAAAAATTTAGGGTACTCTCTATTTATAATGAAAAGTGAGTTCAGTCAGTTCAGTCAGGCAAAAAAATAACGAAAAATGAAAGAAATTAATATCAGAGTTTTTAAGAATAAAGAGAGCCAGCATCAAATTTATTCAATACCCTTGATGGAGTGGTTGGTGGGTGAAAGGTTTAGATTAGCAGTTGAAGCAGTTCGAGCAGCTCCCGACAAAGATACAATGGACAAATTAAAATTGAAGCTCCCGTGTGCGATGCCAAGTTTATTGGTCGATGGTACTCATTCGGGATTGATTGCGATTGATATTGATGCTAAAGATAATTTGAGTTATACGCCAGCACAATTAAAAGAAAAAGTTTGTAGTTTGTCAAATGTTTACTATTGCGGTTATTCCTGCAGAGGGCGTGGCGTGTGGGCACTTGTCCCACTGTATGATACAAGTAAACATTTAGAACATTTTAGAGCCTTAGAAACGGTATTTGAAAGAATAGGATTGACGATTGATGATTCATGTTCGAACGTTAACCGACTGCGATTTTGTTCGTATGATGCAGAGCCTTACTTTAATGATGATGCCGTTCCGTTTCGATTGGTGCCAGCTCCCGAAGCCCCGAAGGCAAAAATCAAACTGACAAGCCCGGACTTTGTGAAAGGAAAAAATATTTTTGACGAATTCAATCAAAAAGCTGATGTGGTGGGATTGCTTACTAATCATGGTTGGAAAAAAATCAGAGAGGTTAACGATAGAATAATGCTAACAAGACCCGACAAGCAACACGGTATTTCAGGCGAATATAGTACTTCGCTGCGGTTGTTCTATTGCTATACAGGTTCGGCACAATTCGAGCCAAAACGAGCCTACAATGCCGTTCAGCTCCTTAGTATTTTAGAATGTAACGAAGATATAAAACGAACTGCGAAAGCAATTAAACAACTAATAAAATAAACATAAAATGAAAGCACTAACAAAATTAGATTACAATGACCAATATAATTTGGTTGAAAGTTTTATCGTACATAATACGAATGAAGAGGAAGTACCACTTAATTACAAAATGACTTCGCAAACGTGGGCGGAGCTTGTCAGTAAGTGGGCAGGCGTGGAAATTAGTCCCAAAGTGGTGATTGACGTATGTAAAGAATTCGCCATCGATAACAGGGAAATATGCAAGGGCGTTTTTGTTTTTGCTATGACAGTAAACAAACTAAAATAGATTAAAATAGTATGGCAAATACAACAGGAAAAAAATTTGGTGGGCGAGAATCAGGAACACCAAACGTTAAAACGGCAGAGTTAAAGACGTGGGTTAAGAACCTATTAGAAACTAATCAGGCACAATTCGAAGCCGATTTGAAAGCATTAAAAGCATCGGAACGGGTACAAATTTACGAGCGATTACTCAAATATGCTATTGCACCATTGCAGGCCTTATCGCCCGAAGCTCAAATTCAATATGAATTTTTAGAAATGGAAAAGCTTTTGGAAAAATGCCCTGAAGATTTCATTCAAAAAATCACTGAAAAATTACTAACAATCAAACAAATACAACAATGAACGAAAAATTAACACCTGAATTAAGAGCTTTACTTTTGATAGTATTAGCCAAAGGCGAAATTTCAGCCGAACAAAAACAACGCTTATTTGACTTATTAGGCTTTAATTCATTAACAATAAAAATAGTTGACGAATGAAACAGACAGTAAAAAACTTATTGAGCATTGCAGGCTTAAGCAATTCAAAACAAAACTACATGACAGCCTACTACGTACAAAATAAGGAACTTAATTTTTTGCATGTAATTGAAACAGATTACGGCAAAGGTAACGCACACATCGCTTGTTTTGGTTTGCCCGATGGCTATAAGTTCACACAGTCCGAACTCGATGCACATTTAAAAGAATGGCTTAAAACCAACAAAGCAGAAAAATATGAAGATAGAAGCCCCAGCGATCGAATGAGGGATATAATAAAATTTGATTACTCACAACTAAAACAATAAAATCATGGAAACAAAACAAATTTCAAAAACAAACAAAATGGGAAAACAAACAATTTCAAAACCAAAAGACATGGAAACAACCATCTTTCACAATGCTAATAAGACAGCATCGGACGTGGCAAAAGTGCACGAAGTAAAGTCTTATATTGATTTAGCGGTTACAGTATTAACAGAGGGTAACATTAGCCCGAAACACGCCATCAACGCACTTTCAAACAAGTATTCAGACATTGAAGCGGAATACTTAACAGCCGAAAACGCTAAACTAGAATCCGCTGCAACCCTTTTGGGCGGTGCAAATGCACTGTTAGACGTGGCAGGGGAGAAAATCAATTTAGATGCTGCAAAGATTATCGCTGATTTAAAGGTAAAAATTAACCCTTTAGCATGGGAAATGTATCGATTTTTCGAATACTTTGAGTTTGCTGATGGTGCATGGAGCCTGAAAGCTGATTATCAAAAGCAAATTGAACGTTTAAACAGTATTATTCTGACAGACAAATCGGATATTGCAAGGTACGAAAAATATCAAATGCTAATTAATTTACTTAATGAGTTGAAAGGGGAGGGCGCCAGCTTGCAAGTCCTTATCAACAATATGGTACAATTTGACCACATGAAAGGTATTTTTTCAATGAAGTATCAGATTTTCGATACTAACAACGTGGTGCGAGGTTTTTAATTTTTCTTTGTTATATTCATAGTGCGATGGCCGCTTTTGTTCGTGAGAATAGAAGCGGTTTTTTATGTTAAAAAGCAGTTAAAATGGACATGTGTAGAATATGTGTAGAAAATCAACCAAAATAAAAACGCTATCAATCTAATTTTTAGACTAATAGCGTTTTATTTTGTTGTCTTACAAGGACTCGAACCTTGACAGGCAGATCCAGAAACTGCAGTGCTACCATTACACCATAAGACAGGGTTTTGTTTCGGAGGTCAAAAGTAATTAAAAATCACATGCCAGCCAAGATATTTCAAAAAAAAAGTTGAAATTCATTTTACTGAATTTCAACCTTTATGTTCTGTTGTCTCACCAAGATTCGAACTTGGACAGGCAGAACCAAAAACTGCAGTGCTACCATTACACCATGAGACAAGCATTGGTGCCTTTTTTTTCTAAGGCGGTGCAAAGATACAATTGTTTTTCGTTTTTGCAAAATATTAAAGCAAATTTATTTCAAAAAAATCACAAAAAACCTATTCACATCTATTTTAAAAACCACTGTCAGTACTTTCCGCTTTGAGAAAAACTTCAAATTCAGAAAGTTACTCAGCTATTAGCAAGAAATAATTTTTTTTGCCTTTTTGAGCTAAAATATACTTCCCGTTAAGCAAATTGTCCATTCCTACAAGTTGATCTTGGTTTTCGAGCTTTTCTTTGTTTAAACTTACACCGCCCGACTGTACTAATTTACGCATTTCACCTTTCGATGGAAATACAGCTGCATGGTCAACCAACAGGTCAATTGCTTTGATTCCTGCCTCCAACAATGATTTATCAATTCTAAACTGAGGTACGCCATCAAAAACGGCTAGTAAGGTATCTTCGTCAATCTTGCGCAAAGCATCCGAAGTTGCATTTCCAAAAAGGATATTTGATGCTTCGATAGCTGCATTGTAATCTTCCTCAGAGTGAACCAAAATAGTAACCTCTTTAGCCAATCGTTTTTGAAGTGAACGTAAATGTGGAGCGGCCGCGTGTTCAACTATCAACGCCTCAATCTCTTCTTTAGCTATTGAAGTGAAAATCTTAATATATTTTTCAGCATCAGCATCGCTTACATTAAGCCAAAATTGCAAAAATTTATATGGAGATGTATATCGACGATCGAGCCAAACATTACCTGTCTCAGTTTTTCCAAATTTTCCACCATCGGCTTTCGTTATTAACGGACAAACCAAAGCAAAAGCTTCACCATCCGTTTTACGACGAATAAGTTCAGTACCCGTAGTGATATTACCCCACTGATCGGAACCGCCCATTTGCAGCTTACAGTTCTTATTTTGATTCAACCATAAGAAATCATACCCTTGCAAAAGCTGGTACGAAAACTCAGTAAACGACATACCAACACTCGATTCAGCACTCAACCGCTTTTTAACCGATTCTTTGGCCATCATATAGTTTACAGTGATGTGTTTACCAATATCACGAATAAAATCAAGAAACGTGAATGATTTCATCCAATCGTAATTATTTACAAGTTCAGCAGCATTAGGTGCATCGCTTTCAAAATCAAGGAACTTAGCAAGCTGCGCTTTGATACTATCTTGGTTATGACGTAAGGCTTTTTCGTCGAGTAAATTTCGTTCTGCCGATTTACCCGATGGATCACCAATCATACCCGTAGCACCCCCCACAAGCGCAATGGGCTTATGGCCTGCATTTTGAAAATGACGCAACATCATCACACTTACAAGGTGCCCAATATGGAGTGAATCGGCCGTAGGATCAATACCAACATAGGCTACTGTCATCTCTTTTGCTAACTGTTCTTCGGTACCTGGCATCATGGTGTGAATCATTCCACGCCACTGTAGTTCTTCTATAAAATTCATCGTTATCAATTAATTTTCAAATTATTTTTCTAAATATTCGGACTACAAAGATACAAAATTCTTGGGAACTTAACAGCTTTGTAAGGGTAACTCAATAATTTTCACTACCTTTGCAGCCTTAAAAATAAGATTGTTTTACATGCAGAAAATTAGAAACATTGCAATTATTGCCCACGTTGACCACGGTAAGACTACTTTAGTAGACAAAATGCTGATGGCAGGGCACTTATTCCGCGAAAATGAAAATGCCGGCGAGTTAATTATGGATAATAACGACCTCGAACGCGAGCGCGGTATTACCATCCTTGCCAAAAACGTATCCATTGAATACAACGGTTACAAGATTAATATTATTGACACCCCAGGTCACGCCGACTTTGGTGGAGAAGTGGAACGTGTATTAAACATGGCTGATGGCGTATTGCTTTTAGTTGATGCTTTTGAAGGCCCTATGCCTCAAACGCGTTTTGTATTGCAAAAAGCTTTGCAAATAGGATTAAAACCTATTGTGGTTATCAACAAAGTTGACAAACCAAACTGTCGCCCCGACGAAGTGCATGAAATGGTTTTTGATTTGATGTTCAACTTGGATGCTACCGAGCACCAACTTGATTTTCACACTATATATGGTTCAGCCAAAAATAACTGGATGAACACAGATTGGAAAGAAGAAACAACAAGCATTCAGCCTTTACTTGATGCAATTATTGAACATATTCCTGAACCAGAAGTTATTGAAGGTACACCTCAGATGCTAATTACATCATTGGATTATTCTTCTTATGTTGGTCGTATTGCCGTAGGCCGCGTACACCGTGGTACTCTACGTGAGGGAATGGATGTAAACCTTTCGAAACGTGATGGCACACTTGTTAAATCACGTATCAAAGAGGTACATACCTTTACTGGTTTAGGTCGTACCAAAACTACCGAAGTAGGATCAGGCGATATTTGCGCCATTGTAGGTATCGAAGGTTTTGAAATTGGTGATTCAATTTGCGATTTGCAAAATCCAGAACCATTAACTCCTATTGCTATTGATGAACCTACTATGAGTATGGTTTTCACGATAAACAACTCACCATTTTTTGGTAAAGAAGGTAAATTTGTAACTTCACGTCACATACAAGACCGTTTAACAAAAGAATTGGATAAAAACTTAGCCTTACGTGTTGAGAAAAATCTTGATTCGGACGTTTGGAATGTTTTTGGACGTGGCGTACTCCACTTGTCGGTATTGATTGAAACAATGCGTCGCGAAGGTTATGAATTACAAGTAGGTCAACCACAAGTAATTTTCAAAGAAATTGACGGCAAACGTTGCGAACCAATAGAACAACTAAGCATCAACCTACCTGAAGATTGTTCGGGTAAAGTAATTGAAATGGTAGCTGTACGTAAGGGTGAAATGTTAAGCATGGAAGTAGTAAATGACCGTGTTCAACTTGAATTCCACATACCTTCACGTGGCATTATCGGCTTACGTAATGCCGTTTTAACATCTTCGGCTGGCGAGGCTATTATGTCGCACCGCTTTGTGGAGTATCAACCATACAAAGGAAACATTGAGAAACGTAGCAACGGATCAATCATTGCAATGGAAGGCGGAACAGCATTCGCTTACTCACTTGATAAACTTCAAGATCGCGGACGCTTCTTTGTATTTCCACAGGATGAAATTTATGCCGGACAGGTAGTAGGCGAAAGCTCTAAAGAAGGTGATATGGTAGTTAATGTTACCAAGCCTAAAAAACTCACAAACATGCGTGCATCTGGTGCCGACGACAAAACGAAACTTATCCCACCTATTGTATTCAGTCTTGAAGAAGCATTGGAATACATCAAAGAAGATGAGTACGTAGAGTTAACGCCTACCAAAATACGTTTACGTAAAATCTATTTAGATGAAAATGAGCGTAAACGCAACTCTAAAAAATAATTGACAAGTTATATTGATAAAAAAAAAGTCAGAGCAAATTGCTCTGACTTTTTTTTTATCAATATAATGACTTTTTACAACACCAATGATGGCGGCACAAAGGTACGTGTATTTAATTCGCTATCAAGCAAATACAATCCGCGAGGATCAGTACCAAACAAATCAAAACGTTTGCAAAGTTCATCTACATTTTTTTCTTCTTCGCCTTGTTCTTTCACAAACCAGTCTAAAAACTGCATGGTTTTAAAATCTTTCACTTCAAAAGCAGCTGCATAAATGGTATTTATCGATTCGCTAATAAACAATTCGTGTTTATACGCTTCGTCCAATGCTTGTTTAAAACTTGTATATTCAACATCTGGCTTAGCAATAGTTTCCATAACTACACGCTCACCATTATTTTGAAGGTATTTTACAAACAACATGGCGTGCGCATATTCCTCTTGCGTTTGAATACCGAACCAATTACCATGACCATTCAATGTATTGTCATAAAAATAGTTCGACATATCCAAATACAAGAACGACGAATAAAACTCACGATTTACTTGTAGGTTAAGTAAATCAACAATCTTTTTTTGTAACATAATTAAATTATTATTAAAGTGTTAAACTAATTTCTATTAATCTATGCGCGAAATTTTTGCACCTAGCGCATTTAACCTATTTTCAATATTTTGATAACCTCTGTCAATTTGTTCGATATTATGAATTGTACTTACACCTTCGGCAGCCAATGCTGCAATAAGCAATGCAATTCCGGCACGGATATCAGGTGAGCTCATGGTAGCAGCTCTGAAATGGAACTGGTCGCCCAAACCAATTACAGTAGCCCGATGCGGATCACAAAGAATAATTTCGGCACCCATATCAATAAGTTTATCAACAAAAAACAGTCTGCTTTCAAACATTTTTTGATGTATTAAAACACTGCCTTTTGCTTTAGCAGCTATCACCAAAAACACGCTGAGCAAATCGGGCGTTAATCCAGGCCAAGGCGCATCGGCTATTGTCATTATTGAACCATCAATAAATGATTCAATTGTATATCCTTTTTGTTCAGGAATAAATATATCATCACCTCGTTGCTCAAGGCGAATCCCTAACCTTCTGAAACTATCTGGAATAATACCTAAATCGGGATAAGAAACATTTTTTATTGTTATTTCGGAACCTGTCATAGCAGCCATTCCTATGAAACTACCAATTTCAATCATATCAGGCAGAATAGTGTGATCGCAACCGCCTAAAGATGTAACTCCTTCAATAGTAAGCAAGTTGGATCCTACGCCTGATATTTTGGCACCCATTTTATTCAACATTTTACAAAGCTGCTGTAAATAAGGCTCGCAAGCAGCATTGTAAATGGTAGTAGTACCTTCGGCAAGTACGGCGGTCATAACTATGTTAGCAGTGCCCGTTACCGAAGCTTCATCAAGCAACATATAACATCCTGTGAGTTTCTCTGCACTTATTTTATATTGCTTTTTAGATGCGTCATAACTAAAGTCAGCTCCTAGTTTTTGTATTCCTAAAAAGTGTGTATCTAATCTCCGACGACCAATTTTATCACCACCTGGCTTTGGGATCATAGCTTTACCAAAACGAGCCACCAAAGGACCTACAATCATCACCGAGCCTCTGAGTGAAGCACTTTGCTTGTAAAACTCTGCCGTTTCCAAGTAAGCCATATTTACAGTCGAAGCCTCAAAAGTGTAGCTATTTGCCGCATTTTTCTCAACCTTCACACCCATGTTTTGCAACAGTTTGATGAGGTTATTTACATCCAGAATATCTGGAATATTATGCATAGTAACTTTACCATCGGTCAGCAGAACTGCACACAACACTTGAAGCGCCTCATTTTTGGCACCCTGTGGAACTATTTCGCCATGGAGTTTTTTTCCTCCTTCAATTTTAAACGAAGCCATCTTTACACTTACTATCTTATTAATTTACAGCTTAAGATACAACACTTAAGCACGTAAACTGTTTAATTTGCATTCTATTTTCTTCTCGCTTTATTAACAGGACGTTTGTGCCCATGAAGCACATCGCGCGACTCTACTAATCTAAAAAAATCAGGTGTAACATCAATTTTACCCTTTGACAACTCACGCAAGTCGTCAAAAATCTTCCTGTCATCAACCAACTCTTTATTCCAGGTTAGAAAACACTTTTTCATTTGGTTAGCAATTAATCGAATCAGCTCATTGCGTTCATCACCTTCGGGATACTCTCCCACCTTTTCTATCATTTCCTCTAGTGTACGACCATAGTGCATATAGCGTATTCTTGACTTTTTATAGGCAATTGTATCTGGTCGAGTATAAAGATTTTCTTCCAATAATATTTCGTAAGGAAAATCAATATCAAGCTTAAAATCAGACATAATAGCCACATGATCCCATAGTTTATGTTTGAAGTCATTTACATCGCGCAGGTATGGAAACATATTTCCCATTATATTTATGATGGTTTTCACACATCGGGTACGCTCTTCACGATCTTCAATTGCAAGTGCGTGCTCAACCATCTGTTGAATATTACGGCCGTATTCGGGCATTTTTAGTTTGCCTTCGAGTGTTGGATATTCCATTTATTTGAATATTATATGTGTTTTTTGATTATCTGCAAAGGTAACGATTTTTTCAGAAGAAATTGTAATAGAAAATTAAAAAAAATACCGACTATCCTCAATTGAACAGTCGGTATTAGAATTAGGAAGTCCTTTGGGGTCTACAATAAATTAGAGCCAACAAAGAAGTAAATAAGACCTGCCAAAAGGGCGCTAACAGGAATAGTTAGTATCCAAGCTACAAGTAAGCTTTTGGTTACACCCCAGCGAACAGCCGAAAGACGTTTCACAGCCCCTACACCAATTATTGAACCAGTAATTGTGTGGGTTGTACTAACAGGAATTTTAAGTAACTCTGTGAGGTATAGCGTCATTGCTCCAGCAGTTTCGGCTGCAACCCCCTCGAGTGGGGTTACTTTCGTGATACGAGAGCCCATTGTTTTAACAATTTTCCAACCTCCCGACATGGTGCCAAGTGAAATTACCGTAAAACATGAAAAAGCAACCCAGTTAGGTAATTCGTTTATCGATTCAATGCCCATATCAATGCCTAGCGGATGTGCAGCTATAAGCGCCGCTGCAATAATACCCATTACTTTTTGCGAGTCATTTAAACCATGACCTATACTGAATAAACCCGACGACACAAGCTGTAGTTGTTTAAACCAGATATTTGCTTTGTGTGGATTGGATTTTTTACATATATGTAATATGAGTATGGTTAATAGCGACGACATAATCATACCTATAACTGGAGCTAGAATAATAAAGGATGCAATTTTAAGAATCACATCGCCTTTTATTGCTTCGAGTCCGAATGTTGTAAATCCATTGCTCATCATGGTAGCTACAATAGCCGAGCCCGCAAAACCTCCAATTAAGGTGTGTGATGAAGAAGAGGGAATACCTAGCCACCAAGTAAGTAAGTTCCAAAATATGGCTGCTACGATACCCGAAAAAATCACTGGAAGCGTTACATATTGCTCGATAACTGCTTTAGACACTGTGTTTGCAATACCAAATTCGCCGATAACATATTTAGCAATAAAGAAAGCTACAAAATTAAAAAAAGCAGCCCAAAGCACAGCTTTAAAGGGAGTAAGAACTTTTGTAGAAACGATAGTGGCAATAGAATTTGCCGCATCGTGAAAACCATTGATAAAATCAAATATCAATGCTAACGCAATAACTGTTATTAATAGAGTCATTTTTTTTACTTACTAATTAGTTATGCGTATTTTACAATAATAGTTTGAATAATTTTCCCAACATATTCGGCTACATCAGTTGATTTTTCAAGCTCCGCCATAATTTCTTTTAGTTTAATAACTTCTATTGCATCCTTTTCGTTAGCAAACAATTCAATTAAAAAACGCTCATATACATCATCGGCTTCGTGTTCCAAATCATGTAACTCTTTACAATACACTTTGATATCTTTCGATGTTTTTTTCAAGATATTCAATTCGTCAATTGCATTACTGATGGTATGTGCACAACGGTTTAACACCAAAGCCAATTCAACGGCTCCTTGCGGCATTTGTTTTGGATTGTAGAGTAAGATTTTCTTAGCACATGAGTTAATAATGTCGGTAACATCATCTAATTTATTTGCTAAATTATGAATATCCTCTCTGTCAAAAGGTGTGATAAACGTTGAGTTTAACTCGTCAAAAACCTTTGTCGAAAGGATATCGCCTTTTTTCTCTTGCTCCTTAATACGAGTAAAGTAATCGTTAGCCGTTTCGTGATCGTAATTCTTCAAAAAATCAATCATGATTTCAGAAGCTGCAATCATAACGGTTGTCATGTCTTTTAAAATTGGAAAGAACTTTGGTTCTTTGGGAGTGAAAACACTTAAAAGGCTGTTCATCGTTGTTTTTTTTATTAAAAATATTTGAATTTAATTTAGAACACAGCATTTGTGAATGTAACCTATTTGTAATAAAAACGAAATAGTTGTGACATTCACGAAATGCGCGCAAAGATACACAAAAAACAACAAGTGTATATTGTGATTCAAAAATTTAACAGCTTTGTAACATGATTAGTCAAAACTCAACATGTCAAGTAATTAGATTAATTTAATTCTCCAAGCACTAACATCAAGAAGTTCAACAATAGATTTGAAATTTGAGATTCGCTTATTTAAGGCTATCGTACCGCCACGCTCAATTAATTCAAAATTTTCAGATAAAATGTCCGCTATTCCATCAAAAGATGAAATTGGTTCACCATCGCGCTTAAAGCCACCTGGCCAGTGCTCTCGTTGCACTTCACCACCACTCCAATTATAAGAAGATGCTATTATTAGTACGCCATTAGAATTTAATCTTTGATGAATATTTTTTAAAAAATGTATTGGACAAACAAGTTCTTCGAGTAGCTCAGGCAATACAATTAGATCGTAACCAGTATGAATGGGCTTTAGATTATTTGCATTATCTTGCATAAAAACAATATTCTTGCAAACAGCTTTATATTCATCCGAAAGAACATAATCTCGATAAAGAACAAGATCGCCCTCGTCGGTAATAATGTATCGGATAAATCCTTTTTCTTTCAGATCAATAGGCATACGTATGAACCGAGCCGACGAATCAAGAGCCGTGACTTGTGCTCCTTGCAATGCCAATTCGAAAGCCAGCCTACCTGTATTCGCATTTAGATCAAGAATTTTTTTGTTTGTTAGCTCATATTTGGAAGCTATGAATTTACTAAATTTCATACAAAAATTAGTATCCGAATGTGCCCCCCAACTATTTTCGCATGAATTAGCTACCTCTATATCCGTTTCGTACGCATTAGTTTGCAACTTTAGTTCGGCATCCGATTGTACCACTCGAAACCCAGCATGCTGATAAAAATGGCGTCGGAAGGCATAACGAGCATGATAGGTTGCCTCATTTCCAGTTGAAATCCACGATCCTCCTTTTATAATATTGTGTTTCCCATCAAAAGTAGGGGTCGAAAAATCGTCGTACAAGGGATGTACTTCAAATCCAGCAAAACCCGTAATTGGTGTTTCTGTCCATTGCCATACATTTCCTACCACATCGTAAAAATCGCCAAAGCAAAACATATCAACTGGGCAAGGCGAAGTAAAATACTTTAAATTAACATTACCTGGAATTGATTGTAAACCATCCATCTCTTTTAAGTTGCAATGCTGTGCCAACCTATACCACTCAGCTTCGGTAAGTAGGCGATACTGCTTTCCTTCCTGTTCTGTTTTCCAGTTACAAAACGCTTTGGCTTCGAGATAATTTACTTCAGCTGGCCAATTCCAAGGCATAGCAATTTCTTGCGCAACCAAACGCAATTTATATTCACCATTGCACTCGCGCCAGAATAAGGGCATTTTAGCTTGTTTATAATTACACCAATTCCAGCCCTCTTCAGTCCAATAAGTTTGATTAGTATAACCTCCAGCATTTACAAACTGTAAAAATTCTGCATTTGAAATCAAAAATTTAGATGCACTAAAATCGGCAACTGTTTCCGTGTAAGAACCATATTCATTATCCCAACCATAGAACTGATGGCTTTTGGACTTTCCTAGTTTCATCTCAGCACCCGATACAGCAACAAGCTCATTGACAGGAACTTCGCATTCAACATTACAAATCTGACCAAAACGACCTTCCACCACTTCATCAAGAGGCAATTGACGAATTAGAACTGATGATGTTTCGAGATGAATTCGCTCGTGTTCAATCCCCATCATGATAATCCAAAAGGGATCATCCCATTTAACTGGCAAACTCAACTCCATCCTATCAATACAATCAAGAATAACCTGCTTTACTTCAGCACGATATGCCCTAACCTCTGAAACAGCAGGCCAGTTGTAATTCTTTTCATTTAAATCATCCCAACTCATTTCATCTACACCAATAGCAAAAATTGATTCGAACGAAGGATTTACACGCGTATTTATTAATTTAGCTAGAAATAACTTATTAATAAAAAACACAGCCGTATGCCCGAAGTAAAACAACAGAACATGACGCAAAGGGTCGCCACGATGATAAAACACTTCATCGGACTTTAATTGCGTATAAAGCAACTCATCTATAGCCCAAGTTTTTTCAAAATAGTCTTTAATTTCCTGTCGTTTAAAATTAACATCACCCGCACTTAAATCAATAGTTTTTGTCAAAAGATTTTCCATACAAAAATATTATAATGGTTTATGTAAATACAATTTAGTCATTGTGAAATTAGTAACACCATCCACTTGCAATTTGGTTTGTTCAATAGAGGTGACAATTTTAAACCCTACACCTTCATAGAGTTTTATTGCGATAGCGTTTTTATCCCATACACGTATAAAAACATCCTTAAAAGACGCATTATCAATTGTTTCAAAAAAAGAATTCATCAATTTACCCCCTAATCCTTGTCCTTGGTAGTTAATAGCCACCATTACTTCGGTTATATAGGCACATTGAGCGGGTATAAACTGGTCTCGTATTTGCTTCGGGCATTCGGCATCGATGGTAAGTGGTGCGTAAAGTAAGCAAGCAATAAGCGTGTTCTGATCAAAACACATCAATGCATAGCCTTGAACGAGGGTATGATTTAAGTAACTTCGTAAGCTAAGTAAGTCAAAATGCTGAGCTGCATCACCCTTCGAAAAGGTATCTAAATAAAGCGTTTCTAATTGAGAAAGATACGCTAAATCATTAGACAATATAATTTTAATATTAGCTATAAATTAAACTGATTAATTCCAAATAACACGGTTTGACGAGCTTGGTCGGTTGCCAAATTTATATGTAAATGTCAAACTCATACTCATTAAATAATCTTTTGATTCAGACCCTGAAGGACTTATTCCATCCACATAATCAGAAAAAGGTATATGTAAATTATACTCTGCACCAACCGCCCAATTGGACGACAGTTCATACTCATATCCAAACCCTATGGGAAATACTGGACTTAGCGTGTAAGTATGGGCATTTTTACCATCATTTGAAATAATATTTTTACCCAAAAATTGCTCATTTAGCACTTTATCGACTGTCGAAATTTTTGAATCGCTATATAAAATACCTACTCCTGCAAAAACATAAAAAGTGTGGTCTGATGGAAAATAAGCATATTCGCCACCAAACAAATTATATTCAAAATGTGCAGCTACTATACCCAACTTAACATCCGCACTATAATCTCGAATATCATTACGTGACCCATCATCTTCAGTATTAAACCGGCCATAAATAGCATTTATTTTGAAACCAATATTATTTGGAAACATGTAACGATAATTAAGTGAGAGCAGAATCTTAGACCTTTCGAACTCAAAATCTTTTAAAAAAGTAGAATTAATACTTCCACCTAAATCACCAAATAAGTAACCTGGGCCCAAACCAGTTAAAACAATTGAAGACGTTCCTGGCTCTGTAAAGCCAAATAAGCCATTTCTACTTTGGGCATTAACTTTAAACATACAAATGCTTAAAAACAAAATTAATATAGTTAAATGAACTTTAGCTTTCATATAGAATAAATGAGCGTCAAAAAAACAACGATTAAACTTGGATCAACAACTAC
>JAGNPC010000092.1 GCA_017989795.1 Paludibacter sp.
GAGTATGTTTTCGGCATCGCGAAGCACAAACATTAATCCTGTTTTATCACTATAAACGCGCATGGCTTCCGACAATTGAATGATGTCTTCGCCTGTTAGCGTTACGATTTCGATAATGTCGAATCCTTTGCCTTTGGGTGCTGTGCGTGCAGCCGTCATCATGGCATTTGCCACAGCCATAAGGCGCTCGCTGCGTGTGTTTCGTTCGTTAAGTAACATAATTATCCTTATTTATTGCTTGCAAAGATAAGGTAAATTATTTTATTTAGAAATTAGAACTATATTTGCAATTGAAATGTTAAAGCTTTGTTATTTAAAATATTTACACGTATAAATTTGAATATGTCGAAACTTAAAAATGTATTGCTAGTAATACTGGCGTTTGTGGTTATTGTATTTGTTTACATGCCGGTATTGAATTTTCGCTTTGTCAGTCTGCCATTTATATTGATGGTGCTGGTGCTTTTTTGGATTTTACTAACCGCTTTTTCGAGTGTGATGCAACTAGGGCAGCAGTCGCAAAAACAGCAGTTTGCTACGCTCAAAGGCTTGAAAATACCGCTTGTGCTTTTGGTTGTTTTGTTTGCCTATATTACTATTGCCCCCACGCTTACTGGATGGACGCTTTTGCACACCAGTAAATACCAAGCTCAAATAGGCGAAATTAAAAACGGAAAGAATTTGTCGGAAAACATGTTGCCAATATCGTTGGATAAAATTCGCGTGGTAGATCAGGCCCTTGCCGAAATACTGGGCGATAAAGTACTTGGCTCGCAGTCGGCTTTGGGTAGTCAGGTATATACTGGGGAGTACAACATTCAAAAAGTAGGCAACGATCTTTATTGGGTGGCTCCACTCTTACACTCTGGCTTTTTTAAATGGATTAATAACCTAAGTGGTACCAATGGTTACATTATGGTGAATGCTTGCAACGAGCGTGATGTGCGATTGGTGCAAGATGTAAATGGGCAAAAAGTATTGATTAAATACCAACCTGGTGGTTACTTGTTCGATAACCTCGAGCGTTATGTGTATTTTAATGGAAACTGGAGCAATGGACTAACCGATTATTCGTTCGAAATTGACGATGCGGGCGTGCCTTACTGGGTAATTACCAAGTATAAAAAAACCATTGGTTTTGCGGGCGAAGAGGCCTCGGCAGTGGTGGTGCTTAATGCGCAGACTGGTGAAATTAAAGAATATGCCATTGATGCACCTCCAGCATGGGTCGACCGTATTCAGCCAGCACAGTTCATCGAACGTCAGTTGAATAATTGGGGCGAATATGTACATGGGTATTGGAATTTTTCGAACAAAGATAAATTGCGAATCACCGAACGTATGTCGCTGGTATACGGTAATGATAATCAAGCTTATTGGTATACGGGCTTAACTTCGGTTGGTGCCGACGAGTCGACGGTAGGTTTTGTGTTGGTAAATACACGCACCAAAAAATCGATCTGGTACAAGCAGAGTGGTGCTACTGAGTTTGCTGCCCAAAATTCGGCCATAGGTAAGGTACAAGAAAAACGCTTTTCGGCTACCATGCCCATCCCTTACAATATTAACAACATACCTACTTACGTTATCAGTTTAAAAGATAATGGAGGTTTGGTGAAAATGTATGCTATGGTGGCTATCGAAGATTATACCATTGTGGGTGTAGGCAATAACTTGCGCGAAACCTTGATGGCTTATAAAAATGCTTTTAATGCCACAGGCAATAAAATTAGTGCCAATAGTAAAACAGAAAAAGAGCTTATCCAGTCCATAATTACTCGTATAAATAGCGACGTGAAAAATGGAAACTCGTTTTATTATTTTACCGTAAAAGATGTACGCAAAGTGTTTATTGGCTCGTCGCAAATTTCAAACGACTTTCCTATTTCGGTTGTAGGCGATAGCGTGGCTATTTCGTACGATAACGACAATCAAGAAGTGATAGATGTGTCGTCGTTTAAAAACAAAAGCGTAGGGAGAAAATAAACGAACTAGCTTGAAGTACACGGTTTTCTAAATAAAAAAAACTCCGAATAATTTTAATTATTCGGAGTTTTTCTATCTTATCCCCCTCTCCACATGGAGAGGGGCTAGGGGTGAGGTCATTAATACACTTGCTCAGCTGTACGTTTGTACCAGTTGTAACGCCATTTAGCGTTTTCTTCGGCTGCTGCAAATAACTCTTCAGCTTCAGCTGGGAATTGTTTTAACAACGATGTGTAACGTATCTCACCTTTTAAGAAGCTTTGGAATTCATCCCATTGTGGTTCTTTCGAATCCAATACCATTGGGTTTTTACCTTCTGCTTCTAAATCAGGGTTGTAGCGATATAAGTGCCAGTATCCGCATTTAACAGCTTTTGTTTGTTCTTCGTTGGCTTTACCCATACCTGCACCAATACCGTGACTGATACATGGTGAGTAAGCAATTACGATTGATGGTCCATCATAAGCTTCTGCTTCGCGAAGGGCTTTCAATGTTTGAGCTTGGTTAGCACCCAAAGCAACTTGAGCTACATAAACATAACCATATGTAGCAGCAATCATACCCAAGTCTTTTTTACGTACTTTTTTACCCGAAGCAGCAAACTTAGCAACTGCACCTACTGGAGTAGATTTTGATGCCTGACCACCTGTATTAGAATAAATTTCGGTATCTAAAACAAGGATGTTTACGTTTTTACCCGAAGCAATAACGTGATCCAAACCACCGAAACCAATATCATAAGCCCAACCATCACCACCAATAATCCATTGCGATTGTTTGATCAAGTATTGTGTTAACTCAGCAATTTGCACACATTTGTCGCATTTCTTTTCGTTAACAAGAGGCGTAATTTTTGCTGATAATTCTTTTGATTTGTCAGCATCGTTACGGAACTCTAACCATTCAGTGAATAAGCCTTTCAACTCATCCGAACAGCAGTTTTCGGCCAATGCCTCATTCATTAAACGAACCAAACGCTCACGCATATTGTCGTACGCAAACACCATACCCAAACCAAACTCAGCATTGTCTTCAAACAAAGAGTTTGCCCATGCTGGTCCACGACCTTCGTCGTTAGTAGTGTAAGGAGTTGATGGAGCAGAAGCTGAGTAGATAGAGCTACAACCTGTTGCATTCGAAACCATTTGACGGTCGCCAAATAATTGTGTAACAAGTTTTACATAAGGAGTTTCACCACAACCAGCACAAGCGCCCGAGAACTCGAACAATGGTGTTGCAAACTGTGAGTTTTTCACATTCGCTTTTACATCCACTAAGTGTTGTTTCGTTTTTACGTTTTCTACGCAGAAATCCCAGTTATCTTGATTTTCGTATTGTGTTTCGATTGGCACCATTTTAAGTGCTTTACCATTTTTGTTTCCAGGACAAACTTCAGCACAGTTATCACAACCCATACAGTCAAGAACATCTACTTGAATGCGGAAGCTCATGTCGGCAAATTGTTTACCATTAGCTTTTAATGTATCAGCAGCAAATGGAGCTTTAGCAGCTTCAGCAGCATCTAATACATAAGGACGAATAGCAGCGTGAGGACATACATAAGCACATTGGTTACATTGGATACAGTTGTCTTTATCCCAAACAGGAACAAAAGCAGCTACACCGCGTTTTTCATATTTAGTAGTTCCTTGTTCCCAAGTACCATCTTCACGTCCTTTAAATGCCGATACAGGTATATCGTCACCCGCTTGTGCATTGACAGGTACAACTATGTTTTTGATAAAATCAGGAACGTTTGAACCAATAACTTCATCTTCTTCAAGTAAGTTAGCCCATTCTGCAGGAACTTCTACTTTGCTGTATTCACCACCACGGTCAACAGCTGCGTAGTTCATGTTGATAACCTTCTCACCTTTCTTACCATACGATTTTACAATTGCTTTTTTCATTTGCGTAACCGCCAATTCGTAAGGAATTACGTTGGTGATTTTGAAGAATGCTGATTGTAAAATTGTATTGGTGCGGTTGCCTAAACCAATTTCTTGTGCAATATTGGTTGCATCAATAATATACAAAGTAATATTATTTTTGGCAAGATATTTTTTAACTTTAATTGGAAGGTTGTTTTGTACTTCTTCTGGCGACCAGATAGTATTCAAAAGGAAAGTACCATTTTTCTTCAATCCTTTGGTTACATCGTACAAACGCAAGTATGCTTGTACGTGACAAGCCACAAAGTCAGGAGTTGTTACCAAATAAGTTGAACGGATTGGTGTGTTACCAAAGCGAAGGTGTGAACAAGTAAAACCACCCGATTTTTTTGAATCGTAAGCAAAATAAGCTTGCGAGTATTTATCGGTGTTGTCACCAATAATTTTAATCGAGTTTTTGTTTGCACCTACTGTACCATCGGCACCTAAACCATAGAATTTTGCTTCGTAAGTACCTTCGCCACCCATTGGAATTTCTTCGCCCATTGGAAGTGAAGTAAAGGTAACATCATCAACTATACCTACCGTAAATTGATTACGTGGAGATGGTAATGCTAAGTTTTGATAAACCGATATTACTTGAGCAGGTGTAAAGTCTTTTGAAGAAAGACCATAGCGTCCGCCAACTACTAAAGGTTGATTTTCAGTACCATAAAGCACATCTTTTACATCAAGATATAATGGCTCGCCTGTTGCTCCTGGCTCTTTGGTACGATCAAGTACACAAATGCGTTTTGCAGTTTTTGGTAATACAGATAAGAAGTGTTTAGCTGAGAATGGACGGTATAAGTGTACCGAAACCAAACCAACTTTTTCGCCTTGTGCTGTTAGGTAATCAATACCTTCGCGAATAGCTTCGGTAGCTGAACCCATAGCAATAACTACGCGGTCGGCATCAGGCGCACCATAATAATCGAACAAACCGTATTTGCGGCCAGTGATTGCATTTAATTTGCCAAGATAATCTTCAACAATACCTGGGATTGCATCGTAAAATGGATTACAAGCCTCGCGAGCTTGGAAGTAGATATCGCCATTTTGAGCAGTACCACGTACCACAGGGTGGGCAGGGTTTAATGCGCGATCGCGGAATTCTTTTAAAGCTTCTTTGTCAACCAATGCTTTTACTGCATCGCCGTCAATTTCTTCAATTTTTTGAATTTCGTGCGAAGTACGGAAACCATCGAAGAAATGCACGAAAGGAACACGTGAGGTTAATGAGGCAAGGTGAGCAACGGCAGCTAAGTCCATTACTTCTTGTACTGAACCTGTCGCAAACATAGCGCAACCTGTTTGGCGTACAGCCATTACATCTTGGTGGTCACCAAAAATTGATAAGGCGTGTGATGCTAATGCACGAGCCGATACATGATAAACACCTGGAAGTAATTCACCCGCAACTTTATACATGTTTGGAATCATCAACAAAAGACCTTGTGAGGCCGTAAATGTACTAGTTAATGCTCCTGCTTGAAGCGAACCGTGCATAGCTGCAGCAGCTCCAGCCTCCGATTGCATTTCCTGTACTTGAACTTTTTCACCGAACATATTTTTACGACCGGTAGCAGCCCATTCGTCAACATATTCAGCCATGGTTGACGATGGCGTAATTGGATAGATAGCAGCCACTTCGCTGAACATATAAGCTATGTGCGCAGCAGCTTGATTTCCATCACAAGTCAAAAACTTTTTTGTTTGTGCCATTTTTGTTTTGTATTAAAGAATTGATATTTTTTTTTATTATTTCTGCCCCTAAGCCCTAAAGGGGAATGGAGGTTTTTTTGTTAATTATTGCCCCTATATTAATATTAGTATTAATTTGAATATCCTTTACTCCCCTTTAGGGCTTTGGGGGAGTTGTTTTTTCTAATAAAGAAATCCAAATAACCAAAGTGGTATTAAATTTTTTCCATTTCCTCTCAATTCACTTGTAACATAGTAATTGTTCGCTGTGTTTTTATGATTGTGAAAGTCTATCATTTTAAAGTGTAATTTCCGATCTACTAAAAAATCACTTGTATTTCGCCCTGTGTTTACCTTGTGTTTTGCATGTAAAGCATTGTACAAAAATGTTTGATGTAAAGCATCTGTATCTACTTTGTCGGGATAAAGCGCGTACATCAAGTTTGTGTTGTGAACAAATATATGTCGTGGCTTTTTCGGAAAATCTTCGCCTACATTATATAATAAATTGAGCAACCGTGCATCTTTTAAGTATTTGATATAATTCATTATCGTAGCCCGAGATGTTTCAATATCTACACTTAGCTGACTTATATTAGGTCCACAAGGAGCATCACCAGTTAATATATAAAGCAATTTTCGTATTTTTGACAAATACTTTAATTCTATTTGCCTAATTAACAATATATCTACTTCGAGCATCATGTTTACCGTTTTCACCAAATTTTCTGAGTAATTTCTGTCTTCCAGAAAAAATGGATAAAAACCATGATGAATATAATCCTGAAAATGATCAAATACATTTACTTTTGAACAGATATCATCAACTATTGCTGTCTGACCAGCAATTAATTCGTTTAGCGATACCGATTTTAATTCCGTATTGCATTTGAGGTTCAAGTATTCCCTAAAAGAGAATCCACGCAAATTGTACACATGTACAATGTCCTTTATATCCGTATTGTCCTCAATGAGTCGCATTACCGATGAACCCGAAAAAACAATGTGAAGCTCTGGATAAAGCTCATAACACTGACGAAGCTCTTGCGACCAGTTTTCGTATTTGAAAGTTTGGTCTATCAACAATGTTTTTCCACCATTTTTACAAAACTCACTCGCAAATTCAATTAAACTATGTTGAGTGAAATACAAACTATTAAAGTTTACATACAAACAGCTGCGGTCGGTACCAAAATTCTCTTTAGCATATTGTAAGAGAAATGTTGTTTTTCCGATACCTCTACATCCTTTAACGCCTATAAGTCGATGGTTCCAATCTATTTCATCCATCAATTGTCTACGAACTGGCGATTCTACTTTCTCTACGAGGTATTTGTGTGTTTTATAAAACGACTCCATTCAACTGTGTTTTTTGCAAAGATATAAAAAAGTATGCATTTTGCAATGTAGAGATTGCAATATTAGACGGTTTTTTTATGCTCTTTTAGCCATTATTTTCAAAATAAAATGCATATCTTTGGGAAAATGAATGGATATACCTTTTTTATTAATTTTTTAAATTCAAATCGTATGAAAATCAAGTTTGTAGGAGCTGCTCGCGAAGTAACCGGCAGCAAGCATTTAATTAGTACTGATGATGGGAAAAAAATACTCTTAGATTGTGGTATGTATCAAGGTAAAGGCCTCGAAACTGACTCCATGAACCGTAATTTGGGCTTCGATCCTTCAGAAA
>JAGNPC010000093.1 GCA_017989795.1 Paludibacter sp.
CTTATACTTATCAATAAAAGTGCAATTAATATGGAAGTGATTGATCTTTTCATTTTTTAAAACATTGGGTTAACTATTTACGTTGCAAAAATAGATGTAGATATTATGTTATGCTGTTATTTTTGTTACATCATCGTGTAAATTTGATACAAAACAAATAAAAGCAGACTACATAGCAACGTAGCCTGCTCAAAACTAAAAATGCAAATTAACCAAACAATATTTAAGCAGCCTTGCTAAACTAATAATTATTTTAACTATATAAAAAGCGGACTGTTAAGTCTTAAGTTCTATTGTGTTTTTTGTTTTATTCAAATCGATATAATTGTTTATTAGTGTTTTGTTGCTAATATTCAATTTTTGGGAGATTTTTCAACTGATATTTTCTTTCGAAAAATTGAGTAATATTAGTTATTTGTTTTTGCCTTCGCCTCTGGTGTGAGCGTATATTTTCGGATTGGTTTTATCTATCAGTGCATACACCAGTGTTTTGTTGGCTTTGCGCAGTTGAACCATTTTTCGGAAATAATTCAACACCGTATTCGGATCGGAGTTTTTAATGTTAACATTTTCTGTTTTGTAATATTTGATGTTTTTATTGAAGAATTTATAGTTGCATTTGTTTGAATTACAGAAAGTATAGCTAAAAAATGATTTTTTTCGTTGAGTTAGAATCTAAAGATTTATTATTATTGCCTGATAAGCTTTTAGTTGAATTTCATTGCCTTTAATTTGAACATCAGGATAATTATTGATAAGTATCATATTTTTTTCAGTTAATTCCTTACATGAAAATGCATTTACATTTTCTGAAAAATTTAAGATAACAAGCAATTTTTCATTTTCCAATATCCGGGTATATGCAAAAATATTAGGATCGTTTGGTACAAGCAGTTTAAATTCACCATAAACAAGTGTTTGATTTTCCTTGCGCAATTTTATCATTTTCCGATTGTAATTTAATATCGAATTCGGATCTTTTTCCTGTGCTGCAACATTCACGTCTTTGTAATTAGGATTTATTTTCAACCACGGAGTTCCTTTGGTAAAACCGGCATTTGGGCTTTTATCCCATTGCATAGGAGTGCGTGAATTGTCGCGCGAGTAAAGTTGCATTTTTTCCATATATTCCTTGATATCGCCTCCATGATTCACACAATTTTTGTATCCATTCAGTGCATCAATGTCCCTGTAATCTTCAATTTTATCCATATAAACATTGCTCATCCCAATTTCGTCGCCTAAATACAAATAAGGTGTGCCACGCATCGAAAGTAAAAAAGTTGTCAGCAGTTTCGAAGAATTTTCTCTGAACGCAGGCTTATCATTGCCATATTTACTAAGCATACGAGGTTGATCGTGATTTCCCAGAAAAACCGATAGCCAGCCTTTTTCAGCAAAAGCACTATCCCAGCGGGCAAAAACTTTTTTTAGTTTGCATAGATCGTAACCTTTGGGACTTCCAAGCATTACCGCTTCAAAATGATAAGCCATGTTCAGTTCATTACGCTCTGCATCCACCATAGCGTGCGCATCTTCAAAAGTACTCCCAACTCCTTCCGAAACAGTCATAACATCGTACTTGCTCAGCACTTCGCGATGCATTTCCTGTATGTATCCATGAATTCCGTTGAGCATACCATAATACTTTATAACCTGTTTCTCATATCCCTTTGGTAAGGTAGGAAAAGTAGTATCTTTGGCAACATATTGAAAAGCATCCATGCGGAAACCGTCAATACCTTTATCGAGCCAGAATCTCATAATGTCGTAAACCTCTTGTCGAACTTTGGGATTTTCCCAATTCAAATCGGGTTGTTTACGCGAAAAATAGTGAAGATAGTAGGCGTTTGTAAGCGAATCGTATGCCCATGCATCTGAGTTTTCATCGAAATGACTCCAACGATAAGCGGGTTTACCTTTTTCGGCAGGCCACCAATGGTAATAGTTGCGGTAAGGACTGGTGCGCGAACTGCGCGATTGTTTGAACCATTCGTGTTCATCACTACTGTGGTTCACTACTAAGTCCATAATGAGTCTAATTCCACGTTCATGCATTTCTTTCATCAGCTTATCGAAATCGGCCATGGTACCAAAATCTTTCATAATACTGCGATAATCACTTATATCATAGCCATTATCATCGTTGGGCGAAGCATAAATGGGGTTGAGCCAGATAGCATCAATACCTAGGCTTTTCAAATAATCAAGCTTTGAAATAATGCCATTCAAGTCGCCAATTCCATCGCCGTTGCTATCTTTAAAACTGCGCGGGTAAAGTTGATAAATTACCGCTTCTTTCCACCATTTTTTATCAATATTTTTGTTTGCAATAATGGTGTTTTGGGCATTCATGTGAAATATAAATCCTATACTTAGGAGGATAGCGATAATGGCGTTTTTCATAACGATTTATTTTTAAATGTATAACTTTCCAAAAGTTATTTAGCTTCGGGAAAGTTATATTTTCATTAATGTTAATATCCGGGGTTTTGTTTCAAATTCTCATTTACATCAATTGCCGATGATGGAAGAGGGAAAATAGCTTTTTTGATATCAGTAGCCGGTTTTTCCTGCCAGGCATCATCAAATTTTCCGAAACGAATTAAATCCTGACGACGCAGCCCTTCCCAATATAATTCGAACCCACGTTCATCCAATATATTGTCTAATGTTACCGAAGCAAGTGCCGGTAAAGTTTTTCCGGTGGCACTTCGACGAGCTCTGATATAATTTACATCAGCCAATGCTCCAGCAGCATCAGGACTTGTTTTACGAAGTTTGGCTTCGGCACGCATTAAATAAACATCGGATATGCGCATTACAGGTACATCGTTTGGCGATGAGAACTGACGCGTAGTGGCAGGATTTGGTGCAAACTTGATAACACGAACTCCTGCATTTTCCGGTGAACTGGCTAAATTAACTTCCGGTGTAAAAATTAAAGCATCGCCATTACGTTGTTTCAATGCGGTACCATCTAAACCATATTGTTGACCAATCAAAAATCCCTGATTAAATCCACATTCAGCTTTAATACGTTCATCGTAAAAACGACAATCATTAACCTGATCAAAAGTATTCAGAAAAGAAGAAGTTGTTGAAGGACCATTCCATGTACTTGTAATACTTGCAAATGTTTGACTGTAATGTAAGGTAAAATTAACCCAAACACTACCACTACCCATATCTACGCCATCATCCATAGGTACACGTAAAATAAATTCACTGTGTTCGGCCACATTTTTCTGAAACATCGACCAATAATCGGAAGTTACAGAATAATCCGGCAAACCAATAACTGCATCGCAATACTGAATGGCTTCGTCATATTTCTTTTCACCTGTCCATATCTCGTAGTTTAGGTAAATTTTAGCCAACAGTGTTTGTGCTGCACCCACAGTAGCACGTTCCGAGCCAACCTCAGTCTTTGATTTTAATGTAGGTATTATTGCTTTGAGCTCTGTAATCATATAATCGGCTGCTGCTTTTCTGTCCAAAACTTTTGGCGAAGTAGAAAAATCAACTTCATTTGGTTCACGTACTGGCACTTGTCCGAATAAATCGTTGATCAGGAACATGTAATAAATTCTCAGAAAACGTGCTTCGCTGATGTATTGCGTGCTGGTAGCAGTTGTGGGAAACTGTCCGATATAATAAATGGCAGTATTAGCACGCGAAACTCCCTGATTCAGAGCATCCCATACGTTTTTCATGCGAACGTGGTCTGGAGTCCATGTTTGCAGATGTAGTTGTTGCCACTCGCCATTGTCGTACCAGTCTGTACCACGGGCAGGTACAATCACTTCATCGGTCGAGACTTCCTGTATTCCCCAATAATCGTACCATTCAATGGTTCGACGCAAACTGGCATACGGAGGATTAATCAGAGCATTTATATTTTCAGGATTGTTTACCAAGTCGGTACCCAACTGCTCGTCAAGCACATTTTCCTGCAAATCGGTACAAGAAAATGAAGCTATAGCTGCAATAAATATGCTGTATTTAAATAATTTATTTTTTTTCATTGTAATTTATTTTTTTAAAATTAGAATTGAAGATTAACACCTAAGGTAAATGTGGTTGATTTTGGGAATGAAGAATAATCAATACCCATTGAAGGAATACCATTAATTGAAGCATCGGAATTTATTTCAGGATCAAATCCTTGATATTTAGTTAGTAATAACAAGTTGTTACCGGTGCCATAAATACGAAGTTTGTTCATCCATTTAATCGATTTTGTATTGAAGGTATAACCTAAAGTTAAGTTAGACAAACGAAGAAATGATCCATCTTCGATAAAACGCGATGAGAATGCATTTGAATTGGAAGGATCTTCGATTGATGTTAGGATATCGGCCCTCACATTGCTCGATTTATCCAATGTTCCTTTTACGAAAAGCGAGTTAGCCGTATTGTTATACACTTTATTTCCTTGTGTTCCGTACCAAAACATGCTGAAATCGAAACTTTTAAAACGCAAGTTTGTACTTAAACTGTACGTTAATTCAGGTAAAGCTGATCCTAAGTATTCTTTTACCTCATTGCCCTCGGCATCTTTTTTGTATATGCTTTTTCCACTTGCATCAAAACCTTCGAAAACCATTCCGTAGAATGTGCCAATTGGTTGATCATTCGTAATAATCTGTACTTGTGTTCCGGAAAGTCCCTGACCCGATGCACTACCGGTAAGTATTGATTTAACAGGTAAATTCTTTACTGTATTGTTAATTTTAGCAACATTTAAGGTAACATCCCAATTTAAATCTTTCGATTCAACAATAACACCTGTTAATCCTAGCTCGATACCGTTGTTCACAATTTTCAAATCAGGAACATTCAACCATTGTGTTTGTGTAGGTGCCGGAGCTTTTGCCGGAACTTCGAGAAGTACATCGGTTGTTGTTTTATTGAAGATGTCCAGAGTTCCTGAAATACGGTTATTTAAAAATCCAAAGTCAATACCAAAGTTTGCCTGTTCTGTGGTTTCCCATTTTAAATCAGGATTTGGAGTTCTCAAAAAAGTGATACCTGGAACAAGAGTCCCGTTGAAATAGCCATTGGCTGACCCAGATGTTCCAACAGCCATTAACGAAATTTTATCGGGAATTTCTTGATTACCAGTGCGTCCCCAACCTAAACGAACTTTTAGATTGCTAATTGCTTTTGCATTTTGCATAAAGTTTTCCTCCATAACACGCCAAGCAGCCGCCGCCGAAGGGAAAAATCCATATTTGTTGTTTGTGCCGAATTTTGAGGAACCATCATAGCGACCAGTAAATGTGAATAAATACTTATCCATTAAAGTATAATTAACACGTCCGAAAAACGATTGCAATTCACGACTGTAAGCTCCCGATGATACATTCGCAGCAGAAAAATTGCCATAACCTAAGTTGTCGGTGTATTTAATATCCTCAACTACAAAACCCTTCACATTTAAATTGTTCGAAGTGGCATTTATAGTTTGGTACGAATGCCCAAGTAGAAAATTAAAGTTGTGTTTGTTATTTAATTTTGTCATGTATGTCAGATAGCTCTCAATTAGTTTATTGTCTGCCGAAATGCCGTTGATATTAGCTTCACCTTTGTTTGGCAAATAGCTGAGTTGTTGATTTTGATTTACACGACGTTCGGCTACTGTTTTATCCAATCCGATGTTCATTTTGTATTTCAGATTTTTTATAATTTCCAATTCGGCCGAAATATTGGCTAGAATACGTGTTGTATTTGTTTTATCATCTATCAGGTTCATCATTGCAACTGGGTTTCGTTGGTCTAACGAATGTTGATAATAAGTACCATCTGTGTTGTAAATAGGGAATGTTGGATTTAATTTCAGAGATGAAATAATCAAATCGCCCTCGTAACCCGAACCGCTAGCTTCGGAGATGGGCATGCGTGAGTCCATTTGCTGCGAAGCAATTAAACTTCCAGTTAGGAGTAGTCTGTCATTAAATGCCTTTTGCGATACTTTTATACTTCCATTTAATTTTTCCAATCCTGAATTGTGAACTATGCCTTGTTGATCGCTATATCCAAGCGAAGCGTGGTAGGTCGATTTGTCATTACCTCCACTAAACGAAAGCGCATGATTTTGAGAGTAAGCCGTTCTGAAAATCTCGTCCTGCCAATCGGTGCTTGCACCTAAGTCAAGCAATTTTGAACCATCGGCTTTTTTATATGTTCTGAAATCGGCAGCTGATAGCACATTCATTTTTTCGCGAATGTTCGACATGCCCGTGTAAGCATCGTAGGTAATTGATCCAACTCCTTTTTTGCCTTTTTTGGTAGTGATAAGTACCACACCATTAGCTCCGCGTGCTCCATATATAGCTGTCGAAGAAGCATCTTTTAAAATATCCATCGATTCAATATCTTCCGGATTGATAAAACTCAAGGGGTTTTTACTTGCTCCACTACCATAGCCGGCAGCCGAACCTCCAGTTGGAGTTAAGTTTGAATTGTCCAGCGGAATACCATCTATCACATAAAGTGGCTCTTGTCCTGAGCGAATGGAATTTGATCCACGTACACGAACCGACATACCTGCTCCCGGTTCCCCGTTGTTTTGGGTGATGTTTACACCGGCCACACGTCCCTGCATCATTTCTATTGGCGATGTTGCAACCGATTTGTTCATGTCTTTTTCAGAAAGACGGTTAGATGCACCTGTCATATCCGATTTGCGCTGAACACCGTAGCCAATTGCTACAACTTCATCCAGTAATTTCGTATCTTCCTCTAACGATACAATAATACTCTTCTGATTTGTAATGTCAACTTCCTGTGTTCGGTAACCCACATAAGAAATAACTAAAACCTTAGATGCTGTTGGGATCTCGACAATGAACTTACCATCGATATCTGTAATACTTCCCGATGTTGTTCCTTTTGCATAAACACTAACCCCCGTAAGTTCCATGCCGTAAGCATCAGTTACTTTTCCTGAAACTGTTTTCTGCTGTGCCATAACACTAATGGAAAACATACTCAAAAGTATAATAAATATACCCCTGCTCATTTTTCTTTCATGATTTTTTCTTTTCATTTGCTTTTTAATTGATAAAAATGAATATTAGTAATTTAAAGTTAGTTGCTGGTTTTGTGTGTTTTGCATAAAACCACAGTGCAAAAATATGTTTATGAAATTGTCAATGCTATCATTTTTGTTTCATCATCGTGTAATTTTGATACAACCCACAAATAATTCTAAAACAAAAAAAGCAGTCCGATTGCTCAAACTGCCATAGAGGGTCGGGGTGTACGTTTCGGGGTCAAAGTTTCAGGGTTTGTGTTTGA
>JAGNPC010000094.1 GCA_017989795.1 Paludibacter sp.
GTACACAAAGATGCTATTCCGAAAGAGATTTTGAAGAAATTGATGCGTTGATTAAAAGGGCATCTGGTGGTAAGGCTGCTGTGTGGGTGAGGTATAGAAGTGGCGTGCTGCCGTATTTCGGCAGTACAAGAACGGATAGCCCGACCCGAGGTACGAGGGGCACCCCCAAAATATTGGATTTGATAAATTTAAAAATACTCGAAAATGAAAAAACTAATTTATGTATTGGCTGTAATGGCTTTGGTATTGGCTGGGTGTAAATCCACGGCTTACAAAATTGAAGGTTCGGTGAAAAATGTAGGCCAAGATGGTGATTTTGTTTACATGAAAGAGCGAATTAACAAGGTGTGGTCGAGCATTGATAGTGTGAAAATTACGGATGGTAAGTTTTCGTTTGTGGGTGAGTGTGATAGTGCGCGCGTGGTGTATGTGTTTGTTGAAAATGCGGATGGCGAAGAGATTCGTGAACCGCTAGTGTTGGAAAATGGAAATATTCAATTGACAATTGACACGGCTGCCTCTAAAGTGACTGGTACGGCTCAAAATGATATTTTGCAAAAGTATATGGAAGCCAAAAAAGCGATGATGGTTAAGGCCGATGAAATATATAAAAACTTTGACGATAGCACTGCTACTGACGCCGAACGCAAAGCGCTTGAGCAAAAAATGATGGCTATTGAAAAAGAAATTACGGAGTTTGACATTCAGTTTGCGACCGAAAATGTGAATACTGTTGTTGGAAACTTTGTGTTTATTTCGTCTAGCTACAGCATGAACATAGAACAAAAAGAGAAAATTATAGCTTTGATGAATGCCGAAACGAAAGAAAGTACCCGCATTGTTGAGATGATTGAAAGTATTGCGATAGAGAAAAACACGTCGGCAGGAAAAAAATACACTGATTTTTCGCTTCCAAATTTACAGGGTGAAACGGAATCATTGTCGTCGTTAATTGGCAAAACGGATTATGTGTTGGTTGATTTTTGGGCTTCGTGGTGTGGTCCATGCATGCAGTCGCTACCTGAGCTAAAAGCATTGTACGCCGCTTATGGTGGAGCAAAATTAGAGATAGTAGGTGTGTCGCTCGACAGCGACTCAACTGCGTGGCAAGCAACTATTAAGGCAAAAGAACTCAAATGGAAGCATGTTTCGGACTTGCAAGGTTGGAAAAGTGCAGGTGCCGCTTTATATGCAGTTAGAGCAATACCAGCCACTGTGTTGATAGATAAAGCAGGTACTATTGTTGGGCGAAATTTAACGGCCACTGAAATAGAGAAAATACTGAGTACTAGGAACAAATAAAAAAGACATAAATCATATTTTTTCAAAAAAAAGAGACGCAACTATTTTTTAATCAGAATAAAAGCAATATATTTGCAGTCCGTTTTTAAAAAATAGAAAACAAAAAATCAATCATATTTATTAACAAGTTAAAAACTTACTAAAATGACTAAAGCAGATATCGTAAACGAGATCGCTAAAAACACAGGTCTTGACAAAGCTGATGTATTGAAAACTGTTGAAGCTTTCATGGAATCAGTAAAAGATTCATTAGCGAAAAACGAGAATGTTTACTTAAGAGGATTCGGTAGCTTCGTTGTGAAACAACGCGCTGAAAAAACTGCCCGCAATATCTCAAAAAACACTACTATCATTATTCCGGCGCATAACATTCCATCGTTTAAACCGGCGAAAACTTTTGTTAGTACAGTAAAATAAGTTTCCCAAATATTTAAATTCAAACGAGATGCCAAGCGGTAAAAAAAGAAAAGGACATAAAATGTCGACGCACAAGCGTAAAAAAAGATTACGTAAAAATAGACATAAGAAAAAGAAATAATCTTATGATTGGCCTTTAAAGTATTAAAGTCCAAGAAACAAACTTATTAGCTTGAAAATAGCTATAAGTTTGTTTTTTCGTATATAAACCATAAAAAAGAAGCAATGTGAATAGCGAACTAGTAGTCGATGTACAACCATCCGAAATTTCTATTGCGCTGCTCGAGGACAAACGACTTGTAGAGTTAAATCACGAAACTCGGGAAGAGAGTTTTGCGGTAGGAAACATCTACTTGGGTAAGGTAAAAAAACTAATGCCCGGTCTGAATGCAGCGTTCGTAGACGTAGGACACGAAAAAGACGCTTTTCTTCACTATCTTGATTTAGGTTCAAATTTCAATACACTTAATCAGTTTACTACACAGATACTGAGCGACCGTAAAAAGGTACCTGTGATTTCGAAAACCAGATTGCTTCCCGAGCTTGATAAAACTGGCGCTATAAGCGACATACTCAAAACCGGACAAGACATACTGGTGCAAGTGGCTAAAGAGCCCATTTCAACCAAAGGACCCCGCCTAACAGCCGAAGTGTCGATTGCTGGCCGGTTTTTGGTTCTTATTCCGTTTGCCGACAAAGTGTCGGTATCGTCGAAAATTAAAACGGAAGAAGAGAAAATTAGGTTGAAACAGTTGATACAAAGCATTAAACCAAAAGGGTTTGGCGTTATTGTACGTACTGTAGCTGAGGAGAAAAAAGTAGCGGAGCTGGATAATGAGTTGCGTATATTGGTAAAACGTTGGGAAGACGCAGTTGCCAAAACACAACAAGCAAAAGGAGTATCGCTCATTTTAGAAGAATTAGGTCGCACGGTGGGAATAATTAGAGATTTATTCAACATCAATTTTAAAAACATACATGTAAACAATGCGGAAATAGCAACCGAAATCAGCGATTATGTTGAACTCATTGCTCCTGAACGCAAAGAAATTGTAAAACATTACAAAGAAGAAGCTCCAATTTTTGATGGATTTGGCATTACCAAACAGATAAAATCAGCCTTCGGTAAAACAGTTTCGTTTAAAAGTGGTGCATATCTGATTATAGAGCACACTGAAGCATTACATGTGATAGATGTAAATAGCGGCAATAGGTCGAAAAATGGCAACGGACAAGAGGCAAATGCACTGGATGTAAACATGGCAGCTGCCGACGAAATTGCCCGCCAACTTCGACTTCGCGACATGGGTGGTATAATTGTGGTCGACTTTATTGACATGCACGAGAGTGAGAATCGTCAGAAACTGTTTGATCGCATGCGTGAAGCAATGACCTGCGATAGAGCAAAACATAATATTTTGCCCTTGAGTAAGTTTGGTTTAATGCAACTTACACGACAACGTGTACGCCCTGTAACGCATATTGACATCGAAGAAACCTGTCCCACTTGTTTTGGCACAGGACACACCAAACCCTCTATATTATTTGCCGACCAGCTGGAAAGCAAAATAGATTTGGTGGTTAACAAGTTGAAAGTGAAAGAATTTACTTTGCATCTTCACCCTTACGTAGAAGCATTTATTTCGAAAGGATTTTTTACATCCATGAAACGAAATTGGCGCAGTAAATACGGTAAAGGATGTAAGTTTATGGCATCGCAACAACTTGGCTTTTTACAATATAAATTCTACGATAAAAAAGGTATTGAAATTAACCTACAAGACACAGTTGAAAAGAACTCGTGACGGTAGAAAGCCCGCTTCAAGATATTGAGGCGGGCTTTTTTGAAAAAATGCTTTTCAACTATCTAAAGTAAACAAAATGCTCCCACTAACCGACGAATATCATCTTTATCTTTCGCTCGAGAAAGGTCTTTCGCCCAATTCGGTGCAGGCTTATGAGCGCGATTTGGCCAAGTTGCTGCGTTACTTAAGCGAAGCGGGTATTGCACCCGAAGTAGCTAACGGTGAAGTGTTACGCGATTTTGTTATTGAAATTGCCCAAGAAGGCGTACATGAACGTACGCAGGCGCGAATTATTTCGGGCATCAAGGCGTTTTATCATTTTATGATTTATAAAAATAAGATTACCGACGATCCTACGGAGCTGCTCGAAAGCCCTAAAATAGGGCTATATTTGCCCGATGTGCTTTCGGTAACTGAGATTGACTCCATTGTTCAGGCCATCGATCTTTCGCAGCTGCTAGGCCAGCGTAACAAGGCCATAATTGAAACGCTTTATGGGTCGGGTATACGCGTGTCGGAACTAATAGGGTTGCAGTTATCAAAATTATATATCACTGATGGCTATATGTTGGTGGAGGGTAAGGGTAGCAAGCAACGTTTGGTGCCGTTATCGCCGATGGCTATAAAACAAATCGAGCTGTGGATGTTTGAGCGTTCGCATTTCCCACTAAAAAAGGGGCACGAGGATTATCTGTTTCTCAACCGGAGAGGTGCACGGCTTACACGGGCTATGATTTTTGAGATTGTTAAGAACCTTGCCGATGCTGCTGGTATTCACAAAAAGGTGAGCCCGCATACGTTTAGGCATTCGTTTGCTACTCATTTATTGCAAAATGGAGCCAACCTACGCGCCATTCAACAGCTTTTAGGGCATGAGTCCATTACCACCACCGAGCTATATACGCATATCGACATGACTATGCTGCGCAATACTATACTTGAATGTCATCCATTATACAATAAAAAAGGCTAACTATATAACTGAGAAACAATTTACTTTATTCCTGACAAAAATTGAGCAACTCCCAATTCCTAGATTGGATTTGCCTTTAATAATGTAGATATCTATAATGTAAAAATATTTGTAAATTTGTGGCTTGATAAATTCAATTTACAAATGATAAACGAAATAATACTTTATCAATCAAACAATCTTGCTGAACACATTGAGGTGAGAATTGATGACGAAACTGTTTGGCTTACATTAAATCAGATAGCTCAATTATTTAATAGAGATAAGTCTGTAATATCAAGGCATTTGAGCAATATTTACAAAGAGGGTGAATTAAGTCAAGAGGCAACTGTTGCAAAAAATGCAACAGTTCAATTTGAAGCAGGGAGGAAAGTACAAAGAGACATTGACTATTACAATTTAGATGCCATTATCTCAGTCGGCTATCGGGTTAATTCCAAACAAGGTACACAATTTAGAATTTGGGCAACAAATGTTTTAAGAGACTATTTATTAAAGGGATATGCACTTAATCAACGAATGAATCGCATTGAAAACTATGTAGAAAATTTAGCCGAAAAAGTAAATGCGATTTCCTTGCAAATACAATCACCAGCAATCCCTAATCAAGGCGTATTCTTCGATGGGCAGGTGTTTGATGCTTACGAGCTGGCTTCAAAAATCATAGGTTCTGTCGAAACTAGTATTGTGCTGATTGATAATTATATCGACGAAAGTACGCTAATACACTTAGCCAAGAAAAACGATAATGTAGAAGTACTTTTGTTCTCGAAATCCATTAGTAAACAATTGGCGTTGGATGTAAAGAAAGCCAACGAACAATATGGCAATTTTGAAATAAAGGAGTTAAATCTCAGTCACGACAGGTTTCAGATTATCGACCAACGCAAACTTTACCACATCGGTGCTTCGCTCAAAGATTTGGGCAAAAAATGGTTTGCTTTTTCGAAAATGGACGAAAGTATGACGAAATTGATTTTGAATCAATTAAAATAATTTCTCTTCTCCTCTGCCTCCCTTTGGCACAGCTCTTTTTTATCTTTGCAGCAAAATTAACACTTAAATACTGCGAGATATATGACTGAGAAACAATTTACTTCATTCCTGACAAAAATTGAACAACTCCCAATTCCAAAATTGGAAAAAGAAACAATACGGTTGTATCAATTGTATCTAAAACCTTGTGAACTGAGAAAAACTAAACAGTAAATTACTGCGAAAATTTTTAATTGTTTTGTAAATGAAAATGTGTATTTTTGCATTATTATCATTCATTTGTAAAAATGACCAGAGAGAGCAAATGAAGTGATTCAAAATTTCTTAGCACAAATTTCGACATGAAAAATGACAAAATCGTTTTACCGTTTATAAACCAAGCGGAGTATAATGAAATACTGCTACAGGCTGTGGCAGAAATCCGCACTGCTCGCACTTCTATTGCCAAACAAGTAAATAGCACCACCAATTCTGTTTATTGGAATTTGGGTAAATTGCTAACCGAAAAGCAATTAGAGGAAGGGTACGGTAGCGGTGTTGTGAAACAATTATCGGTCGATTTAAAGGCAGAATTTCCCGATATGGGCGTTTCTCCACGTAATTTGTGGGACATGAAGCGCTTTTATGAGCGATATTTCAAATCATCGGCAAAACTGCGACGCAGCGTCGCAGTTTTGCCTTGGCGACATAATCTGTTATTAATCAGTAGAGTAAAAGAGGATAATCAAGTCGAATTTTACGCCAACGAATCCATAACCAAAGGTTGGTCAAGAGACTTGTTGCTCAATGCACTGAAAATGGATACTTACAGCCAAGTTCAGCGACAACTAAAATCGAATAATTTTAATCTTACACTGCCCGAAGTGCATGCCGAATATGCGAATGAGGTATTTCGAAGCACCTACAATTTAGGATTTTTGGGAATTACAGAACCTGTTCGCGAGTTGGAATTGGAGAAGCGATTAGTAGATAAAATTCGCTCCTTTATTTTAGAATTAGGCAAAGGATTTAGTTTTATTGGCAACCAACATCGGTTAGAATATAATGGCAAAGAATATGCTGTCGATATGCTTTTCTTTCATCGGGGCTTGCAGTCATTAGTGGCAATAGAGCTAAAAATTGGAAGTTTCAAAGCCGAGTTTGTTGGTAAAATGAATCTGTACCTATCTTTACTCGACCGATTTGAAAAAGGAGAAAACGAGAATCAATCCATTGGCATAATTCTATGCGCCGACAAAGACCACTTAGATGTAGAAATAGCACTGCAAGATGTGAACAAACCTATCGGTGTGGCTGAGTATCAATTACTACTGCCCAAAGAAGAATTACAAGTACTACTACTCTCCGAAATGAAAGCAATAGAACAAGAAAATACGAACGAAGAGTGAAAATAAAAAATAATATTATTTTTCAATTCCAAACACACCCTCTGCCACCCTTTGGCACAGCTCTTTCTTATCTTTGCAGAAAAAATTACCACTAAAAGCCTGCGAGATATATGACTGAGAAACAATTCACTTCATTCCTGACAAAAATTGAACAACTACCAATTCCAAAATTGGAAAAAGAAACAATACGGTTATATAAAATTTACCTGCATCGTTGTGCGTGGGGCTCAGAACGGTTGGCTCAGGATAAAATTAAACTATGTTTAAACGAGCGCAAACGCCGACTGAACAAAGATTTCACCTTCACACCCGAAAATGTAAACCAAATCCGGCAAATTGTCGAAAAACTTAAAATTTCCACCCAAAAGCTATTGGATAAAAC
>JAGNPC010000095.1 GCA_017989795.1 Paludibacter sp.
CACGCACACTTACACCATATGAACCTTGTCCATTTCCGAATGATTCAAAATTCAGAGTAAGCTCTATTTCACCAGCTTGCGTAAATTTCACAGCATTGCTTAATAAGTTCACCAATATTTGTTTGGTTCTAATAGGGTCGATGTATGCAAAGCGTGGCAAACTAGGATCAATATTCAACAGAAGTTCTAATCCTTTTTTAGAGGCCATTACTTTAATAATATCGGACGAATTTTCGAAAAGTTGAACAATATCTGTTTTAACACTTTCTAATTCCATTTTGCCCGATTCAATTTTCGAAAAATCCAACACATCACTAATAACACCTAGCAAGGTATTGGCCGAAGTGATGGCATTTTCGAGGTAATCTTGCTGCAATTTATTAAGTTGGGTGGTACGTAATAATTCGGTAAATCCAATTACGCCATTAAGAGGCGTACGAATTTCGTGGCTCATATTCGACAAAAAGTTCGATTTGGCAACACTCGCCGCTTCAGCTAACTCTTTGGATTTGATGAGCTCAATTTCTGTATCCACTTTAATAAGTGCATCGCCCAGAATTATCGACAAGGTTTCAATAGCTTCAATTTGCAGCTTATACCAGTTGCGAATTGAATTTACCGAATCGAATCCAAAATAGCCCAACAAGGTATTATTGGAAACAATTGGAAAACAAAGAAGCGTTTTAATACTTTGTCGTTCAAACTCTTGACGCTCAGCCCACGCCTCAGCGGGTAATATATCAGTATTAGCTATATGAATAATTCCCATTTTTGCAACCTCTGCTTTCCACCAGGGGTAAGCCGACAAATCGACATTAACAATACTTTCTTTTTGAGCATTTACACCATCTTTACACCATTCGTGCGTATTTGTTTCAATATTCGAATTATTCGAATATCGAAGAATGTAACTTCTATCAACATCGAAAAACTCACCTGTTTGCTGTAAAATATTTTTAATTTTTTCATCAATTGACTGACTATCAACGCTAACCAAATCAGACGAAATTTCATTTATTAGTTGTTGTATCTTTATTTGATTTTGAAGCAAATCATTTGATTTTTTTCTATTAATAAGATTAACAAGCATTTGCGAAAACACAATCAGCAAATCATTTTCTTTTTCAGTACATTGGTGTTTAGTTTTTACAAAATCAAAACCAACAAAACCAACACATTTTCCACCATCCATCATTGGGATGGTAAGCAAACTCAAAATTCCCTGCGGTTCAAGAATTTGCCGAGCACCACTATTAGTATCCAAAGCCAAAACATCGCTTACAATCATTGCTTGTCCGCCTTGATGCGCATTCACCCAATCGGGTAATAAGTCCAACGGTATATTCTGCAAATTATCAATTTCAGCCGAAATACCTTCGGCGCACCATTCAAATGTATTCGAGCAGGTATTTATTTTCCAATCATAATTAAACACATAAACTCTATCGCCGTTTACAAACTGGCACATTTCGCGCATCGAACTATGTACCGTATCGCTAAAATCATTAATATTTGCATTTATATAAGTGTTTGAAATTTTGATTAATAGCTCCTTTAGTTCTTCATTATGTTTTTGTAAATTTATATCTTTAATAAATAACAAACCAGCCTGAGCACCTTTCCATTGTATTATTACATAGCTAAACTCAATCCAAAAAACACTTCCATCCTTACGTACTAATCTAAATTGCAACTTATGCTCTGGCGTATGATTGTGTTGCGAAGCTACATAATCGTAAACATTGTAAATAATTTTTATATCATCTGGATGTAAAAGTTTGGTTATATGCATATTAGTCAACTCTTCGGAACTATAATTAGTCAACATACACATCATTGGATTGTGAAAAACGAGCATTTTGTCCTGTACTACCAATATCGCTTCTTGAGCATTATCAATGAGCAATCGGTACTGCTCCTCACTTTTTGATAAGGCATCGCGATATTCTTTTTCAAGTGTAATATCCACTATCAAATACATGGTTCCAATACGGCGTTGTCGCGCGGTGGATATATCACTTTTTTCGACCCTAAATATTTTATCAGATAATTGAACTTCGATATAAGATGTTTCACTATCTAAACTAGTTTTGTATGCTGTTGAGTTAAAAATCTCACTTATATGTTCTTCATCCAGGCTTCCTGCCTGCATCATTTCCTGCGCACGCGGGTTAGTGCTTACTAAACCTCCATTCAGGTCGGCAACCAAAATAGCATCCGGTATACTATCGTATAACGACTTAAGTATCAACGGTTTTATATCAAGCAGCCCTGCATTAAATGTGCCAAGCGTAATTAAAATACCCATAATAAGAAAACCGAATGGTGTTAAATCGATATAACCATCAGGTCGAAAACCCGAGACATAAACAAAACTAAATACAAAGGGAATTATTGAACTTAAAAAAATAAAAAATACGCGTGTACGATTATCTTTTGAAACACTAAAAAGAGTTTTTACAACTATCACTAAACCTATAAGAACTATGCTGTACGAATAAAAAATATGTATCCAATAAAACGGACCAGTAACAAAATAATGATAATAAAATTGACCAGACTTCACAACCATACTTTGTGTATAAAACAAAAGATGCAAGGAGTTAGTGGCAACCATTACGAAGGTTAAAGCAGGTATAATCAGCAATAAAAGTACATACTTGCTCTTAATCCAATCATACTTACCACAATACACCACTACAAAAAGCAACCAACAAACAGGAATTGTAACTTTAGCAATAAACTTAAGTACTACAAACGTTTGTATTGTATCTAAACTTGTAGAGTTAAGCTCTAAGCCATAAAACATAGCCCAAACACATACAACACCTAATAATATACTTAACAAATTGTTGGCTGAGTTTTGCTTATTAATACTCGACACAACAGATAAAACAGCAACAATTACTGCCGTTCCAATATATATATAACTAAAGTGTAACTGATTCATATATTTCTGTTTATTATTAAAAATAATAGCCAATAATTTAGTTAGGCTACTTGCGTAAGTTGCTCCTCAATAGTAGCAAGGGTTTGTGTTACAAAGCTTACAATTTTTTGTAAATTTTCAGGACAACCCGTCGCTTCGTTATAGCTTTCGAGCATACGAATCTCGTTGTACAAAATATTAACTTCTAGATTTTCGAGACTTGGCTTAATCTTATGAGCAAGCTTTTTAATCTTATCAATATCATTCGCTTCGAGTGCTTCAACCATCTGTATACTGGTAATGTGCGCTAGCTCTCTAAACATTCCGATCATTGCAGTTATAAAGGTTTTATCATTGTTTGATATCACATTAAGTTGCTTTAAACTATATAATTGAGAATCGGATTGCATCACTTTTGACTCCGACAATTCTTTTTGAATTACACTGGCAACCACCGGTTTTCGGAGTATCTGTTCAATTTTCGAATACAGTTCCTCTTCTTTATACGGTTTTATTAAATAATCGTTCATGCCTACGCTTAAATACAAATCAATATCGTGTTTAAAAGCATTGGCTGTTAATGCTACAATGGGAGTTGTGATACCTAGCTTATTACGAATCAACTTAGTGGCATCCACACCATCCATAACGGGCATTTGAATATCCATCAATACTAAATCAAATTTCGAATTAGATAAAACATCAATGGCATGTTGTCCATTTTCGGCTTCTGTTAATACACAACCTGCTTGTTTTAAACTTTGACGCGCAATAAACCTATTCATTTCATTATCTTCAACTATAAGCACCCGTACGCCAGTTAAATCAATATTTCGTGTTGTTTTATTAATGCGTATTAAATTTTCTTCAATTCCATAAGGAAACATAATTTCAAACTCTATCGTTGTTCCATTTCCTTTTTTACTAACTACTGTTATATCGCCACCCATGAGCTCAATAATCTCTTTCGAAATGCTCATACCTAAGCCAGTACCTTCGTAAGCTCTGTTCGAATGTTCATTTTCTTGTGTAAATTTTCCAAACAAACTTTTCAAATAGGCTTCACTCATACCAATACCTGAGTCGGAAACTACAAATTTCAATGTCTGAACCTCCTCACTTACGGCCGTAATCGACACATTTAAACTTACAAAACCTTCATCGGTAAATTTTATCGAATTTCCTAATAAGTTAATCAAAACCTGACTTAATCGGAGCGAATCGCCTTTTAAAGCCCTTGCTATCTGCTCGCTTGAATCAACAGTAAATGTGATTTTTTTGCCACTTGCACGTGAACTCAAAATACTATTTACATTACTAAGCACAGCCGAGAGACTGAAATCTTTAATATCTAATGTAAACTCACCTGCTTCAATTTTCGACATGTCGAGCACATTATTTATAATCGATAGCAAATGATAGGACGATGCTTCTGCATGTTTCAAATAGCTTTTTTGAGCCTCCGAAAGCGTATCTTTACCTATTTCGCGAATCATACCAATAATCACATTCAGTGGTGTACGTATTTCGTGACTCATATTGGTCAAAAAAGTTTCTTTGGCTTTGGCTGATTTAAGCGCTTGTTTACGAGCCTCATCAAGTGATTCGAGCAATTGTTTTTGTGTAGATATATCGGTATCGCTACCCATATAACCTACGAGTTGATTAAACTCATTAAGTACAGGTTTACATATTGTTGACAACCAAACTGTAGTTCCATCAGCCTTAATTGCTTTCTTTTCAAAATTACTCAATGTACGTTGCTGGCGAATAATTTCAAATGCTTCTTTTTTTATCACCTCACGTACATCGGGTGCTAATATATCGTAAAAATGCATCTTATGAAGCATCATTGTAGCATTGTAACCCAAAACATCTTCAACTATCGGACTTACAAAGGTGTATGTTCCATCCAAATCAATTTCCCACGCAAAGGAGCGCGACTGTTTGAGGAGTGTGTTTAAACGATCGTAACTTTCTTGAAGTTTACGTTCGTCAATCCCATTACTGAACTGAAATGCATCCATGACCTACAATTTTTAAGAATTAGAATAACCAACTGAATAAAAATACAATTACTTTCGTACTATTTATTACATCTACCACTGCATATTTTTTAATAAAGCAAGCATCAAACGTAATAGGTTTTACTACAACTAAAAACAAGTTTTACATTAAACCAAAACAAAAAGTACATTCTTAATTATCAATTATTTACACTTAAATATACGCACAAATAATTGGAATTAGCACAGTTGAAACAAAAAATGTAACAAAAACTCATGCTGGATATTTCGGGAATAATTCTTTGAAAATAAAGAACATATATTCGAATTCGAAGAAATACTTAAAAACGACTAAAGTTAAACTTAGTTAACAAATACACAACAATTCCTGAATGTTGATAAATGGGTTGCACAAAGAAAAAAACTTGCACAAAAAAAATTCAAAAGCTCGACATCGGAATGCAAGCATGCAAATTGGAAAATGAAAAAATGGAGAGAATAAAATTCTTCGAAATAAGAGAACTAGGCCAATAACTACAAAAAAAAATAATACTACGGTTTGTAGTATTATTTACGACTTCAATAAAACAGCTAACTAAAAGCTACATCATGGAACAGAAAAAAAAAGTAAAATAAATTAAATATCAATGCATTATCTTAAAAATAAGCTCTTTCATCAACTCACCATCACCTATACCATTACTATCAACTCCCTTACCTCGAGCGTCCATTTCGCGAATCCACGCTATTACATGCATCGTTTTCATTGGAGAATAGTTTTTAGCTGCTAGTTCATATTTTTTTACAAAAAATGGATTTATTTTAAGTTCCGATGCTACACTAGCTTGATTTTTATCTTTCAGATAATGATAAATCATTAAGTTCGAGAACAAACTAAATAGCTGAGGAAGCACCATAATCATAGGATTGTTTTTTTTATTATCAGCAAAATAGCGAACTATTCGGTTTGCTTTTAGCACATTTCGTTCAATTAATGCATCCTGAAGCTCAAAAACATTAAAATCTTTACTTATTCCGATGTTTTTTTCAACATGTTCGGGGCTAATAACTGTTTTTCCTGCTGGCAATGTGAGCAAAAGTTTATCCACCTCATGCGCCATTTTGCTCAAGTTGGTGCCCAAAAAATCGGTCAACATTTGTATTGCTTTCGCATCAACAGTTACGTTTTTTGTTTTCGCATAATTATTTATCCACGCTCCCATCTCGTAGTCGCGCAGCTTTTCCGATTCAAAAAGCACACCATTTTTCGAGATGTCTTGTACCCATTTTTTGCGTTTATCCACCGTTCCGTACTTGTATGCAAACACTAAAATTGTGGTATTTAATGGTTTATCAAGATAGTATTGCATTGAATCCCAATCTTTTATTGATTGTGCTTCCTTAACTATTACTACCTGATAAGGCGACATCATGGGATATCGTTTAGCGGCATTAATAATCGTAATCAACTCAGTATCTTTACCATACACTACGGTCAAATCGAACTCACGCTGACTTTCGTCGAGCACATTATTCTGAATATAATCGGTAACTTGATCAATATAATACGCTTCTTCGCCCATCAACAAGTATACTGGGCGAAATGCCTTTCGGCGCAATTCGCTCATAACCTGTTCAAACGTAAGCCCACTTTGCTTTGCCATAAATTGATTTGATGATTTGAAGATTTGATGATTTGAAGATTTGTCCCGAATTCTATCGGGAGTGGTGATAACCTTACAACCTTATAACTTTATTACTTTACAAACTAAGATTATTCAAATCTTAAATGTCGTATAGTTTTACTGTTATTCATCAAAGAGCTTAAAGATTTAATGCCAATTTTTAGATGTTCTTCAACAAAATTCGAGGTCACTTTTTTATCGCTTTCAGAAGTTTTAATACCATCGGCTTGCAAAGGCATATCCGAAACTAAAAGCAAGGCTCCGAGCGGTATACTGTTATAAAATCCTACCGAAAAAAGTGTTGCTGTTTCCATATCTATGGCCATAGCACGAGTAGCACGTAGGTAATCACGAAACTTTATATCGTGTTCCCACACCCTGCGGTTAGTGGTATAAACAGTGCCTGTCCAGTAATCTTTGCCAAAATCGCGAATGTTCGACGACACTGCCCGTTGCAAGCTAAATGCTGGCAAAGCAGGTATTTCAGGAGGAAAATAATCGTTCGAAGTACCTTCACCGCGTATTGCAGCACTTGGCAATATGTAATCGCCAATTTTATTTTTATCGCGCAAGCCACCACATTTACCTAAAAACAAAACTGCTTTAGGTTCAATGGCCGACAAGATATCCATAATAATGGCC
>JAGNPC010000096.1 GCA_017989795.1 Paludibacter sp.
TAAAATCGATTATAAAAACAAATGACTGCCTTTCAGCAGCCAATTTGTTGATAGTACTTATCAATTCATTACGCGTTAACATCTTATTTTTCAGTACTGTTTTCAACACTTAATAGTCGTCCGTTTGATGGGTCAATACTAATTTTGGCACCTGGAATACTCAATATCTCTGCCGATAAAGGAATGCTTACGCCTAGTTGTGGTAAGTCTGTTTGTAGGCTGCATATAGTTTGCACACCATCAGTAAGTTCCACTTTTGCTTTAGCAGGAATCAAAGTGTAGATATTAATTTGTTCAGATGTTTTTTTTGCTGCCGCACGTTGTTCGGCATTGATAGCTGTAGAAAGATTTACAAAATAGGGTGCACCTGATAGGTCATCGGAGTCAACAATACCTTTAAAAGCCGATAAGCGAAAAGCCACATGGTTTTTTAATGCACCTTCCGAAGGGATGGTTATCAGCTTACGTTCAATGGTTGTAGTTGCTTTACCCATAAACAGGGCTGTAAGTTCTTTTTCAGCTTTATCAAGTCCTTCGAGCATGGTTTGTAGCGATTTTCCATCTGCAGGCATGTGTTCTACATCGCCTGTTAATAAGCCTAAACGACTTTCGCGAATGCGGTAAATCTGTTTAGCAGCACCCTCGGCAAGTTTTGAAATAGATCCAGCCATCATGTATTCCTCACCTAATGGTAGTATGCTAGCTTTTGGAGCATTGTCGGCATTGTAATGGGTAGATACAGGAGGTAAAAACAAATTTCTTGTTGAGATATTTATACCGCAAAGAATACCATTTTTATTGATGCTCAGTTGATTTAAAACACTTTTTTTAGCAGGTTCAATGGCATAAGTGCGTTTTGGATCGGCTACAGTTTGCGTTTTGAAAATCGCATTCAGCAAACGATAACTAGTGGACTCAGTAGTTTGCACATCATCAACAGCTAAATATCTGTTCGCATATTGATAATATATACCTGGTTTAATATTGATTTTTTCAACACTAATCTCAATTTGAATCTCTGTTTTCGGCAACGAATAAACAATTGTTGGCTGACCTTCAGTAAGCTGAATCTGTTGCGCTTGTATTGTTATACTTGCAAAAGCAATTACTCCAAAAATAAGTTGTTTCATAATTCTATTGATTATAATATTTACACTAGCTATAAATTCGTCTCGGCGGATTTGTAATCCGCCGATATGCTAACCACGGATTTTAAATCCGTCTAAAAAAAGAACTTCGGATTGCAAATCCTCATGTCGGGACTTCTTCCTCTTTACTGCCAACTGCCAACTCCCAACTACTTCCTCCCAACTCAAAACTCCCAACTTCTTCCCCCTTACTTCTTCCCGCCTTTTTTAGTAGTTGTTTTTTTTCCAAATCCTTTTTTCTTTTCGCCAGCATCGGGTTGAGCAGCAATAAGTTCGATGCATTTTTCAACTGTCAATGTTGAAGCATCTGTAGTTTTTGGAATTTTATAGTTAATACTATTAAAGGTGAAATAAGGTCCAAAACGTCCGTTTAATACTTGATATTCGCCATTTTCACCAAGTGTTGCAATTATTCTATTTTTTTCCTCTTCGCGTTTAGCTTCAATAATTTCAATAGCACGTTCTGCTGTAACCTCCATTGGATCGTCGGTTTTTGGTAACGAATAGAAAGCAGCATTGTGACGAATATATGGTCCAAAACGACCAATAGCCACTGTCATTACTTTTTCTTCATACTCACCTAGCTGGCGAGGAAGTTTAAATAGTTCGAGAGCCTCTTCAAGCGTAATACTTTCAATAGACTGCTCACGGCGTAACGATGCAAAAGTTGGTTTCTCCTCCTCTTCGGAAGTACCAATTTGAGCTAACGGACCAAACTTACCAATTTTAACGGATAGCTGGCGCCCACTTTTTGGGTCAGTACCTAAAATTCGCTCACCTACTTGACGTTCCGAATTTTTCATGGTGCTCTCTACTATCGGGTGAAATTCTTTATAGAATTTATCGATAGATTTTGTCCATTGTATATTTCCTTCAGCAATTTCGTCAAATTCTTTCTCTACGTCGGCCGTAAAATTGTAGCTGAGAATGTCGGGAAAGTACTCGGTTAGGAAGTCGGTTACAACTATGCCAATGTCAGAAGGGAAAAGTTTGGATTTTTCGGCTCCTGTATTCTCTGTTTTAGTGACATCCGTAATTTTATCGGCTTTTAATTTCAGTAAATTAAAGTCGCGTTTATCGGCAGGGCGGTCTCCTTTTTCAACATAAGTACGATTTTGAATTGTCGAGATGGTTGGCGCATAAGTCGACGGGCGTCCAATGCCAAGTTCTTCAAGTTTGCGTACTAAGCTTGCTTCGCTGTAGCGCGGTGGCTTTTGCGAGAATCGTTCTTGCGCTGCAATTTCGATATAGTTAAGTTTTTCACCCTGTTTTAATGCAGGCAATAATCCTTCGTTTTCAGTATCTTGTTCATCGTCGGTCGATTCAAGGTATACTTTCAAGAAACCATCAAAAACAATTACTTCACCTGTGGCAATAAATGGATAGCTACTGCCTGAAACGTTTATGTTTATAGTTGTTTTTTCGAGTTCGGCATCTGCCATTTGCGAGGCAATGGTACGTTTCCAAATAAGCTCGTATAATTTTTTCTCTTGCGCTGTTCCTTCTACTGTGTGTGCACTCATGTAACTAGGGCGAATGGCCTCATGCGCTTCCTGAGCACCTTTTGTTTTGGTGTTGAAGTTGCGGGTATGTACATATTTCTCGCCAGCCATGCTTATAACTTCCGCTTTTGCGGTGTTAATGGCTAAGCTCGATAAGTTTACTGAGTCGGTACGCATGTAGGTGATATTACCCGATTCGTACAGTCGTTGAGCCACCATCATGGTTTGTGCTACCGAAAATCCTAGTTTACGTGCAGCCTCTTGTTGTAAGGTAGAAGTTGTAAAAGGTGGTGCCGGCGATTTGCGTGTAGGACGCTTAGTAATACTTTCGATACTAAAGCTTGCTTTTTTGCAAATTTCCAAAAAGTCTTGCGCCTCTTTTTTTGTAACGAAACGTTGTTGTAAATCGGCTTTAAGTTCCACAGCTTGGCCATTTACATCGGTAGTTTTAAATAATGCTGATATTTTGTAGGCGCTTTCGGCCGAAAATTGGTTGATATCGCGTTCGCGCTCTACAATAAGACGTACAGCAACTGATTGTACACGTCCTGCCGAGAGTGATGGTTTAACTTTTCGCCACAATACGGGCGATAGCTCAAAACCTACAATGCGGTCGAGAACACGGCGAGCTTGCTGTGCATCCACCAAATGTAAATCAATATCGCGTGGATGTTCAATTGCATTTAGTATGGCATCTTTTGTTATTTCGTGAAAAACAATGCGTTTTGTTTTTTCTGGCTTTAGCTTTAGCTCATCATATAAGTGCCAAGCAATGGCTTCTCCTTCGCGGTCCTCATCGGATGCTAACCATACTGTTTCGGCAACTTTAGATGCCTTTTTTAATTCAGCAACAACTTTTTTCTTATCTGTTGATACAGCATAATCGGGTTTATAATTGTTCTCAAAGTCAATTCCGAGACCTTTATCAGCTAAATCGCGAATGTGGCCAAAGCTCGACATGACTTGAAAATCGCTTCCAAGAAATTTTTCAATTGTTTTTGCTTTTGCTGGGGACTCTACTATGACAAGATTTTTAGACATATTTCCGTTTAATTAAGTGAGATTTACTCTATACGTCTGCAAAATAACAAAAATTGAAAGGTACAAACCAAATTTTCAATGTATTATTTTTATTTTTTATTGTTTTGGGTGGTTTTGGGTGGTCGGATTTGAGCTTAATATTACTATTTGCTTCTTTTAGCATCAAAATTGACGGTTTTTTAAAGTTGGTGCTAGTTTCAGTTTTTTATAAAGCCGATTATTCTCTATCTTTGTACTATATATATTGTATGTAATGAATTCAACTTCCAATATCCTTAAAATAACCTATCCAATATTTTTAACTTTGCTAGCGCAAAATTTGATTAATATTGTGGATACAGCCTTTCTTGGTCGTGTAAGCGAAGTGGCACTAGGCGCTTCAGCCATTGCAGGGGTTTATTTTTTTGCGCTGTATGTGGTTGGGTTTGGCTTTAGTCAAGGTGCACAAATACTCATTGGTAGGCGTAATGGTGAAGGAAACTACAATCAGATAGGACCCGTATTTAATAACGGTATGGTATTTATCGTTTTGCTCGCACTGCTTTTTTTAATCGTCGGATTGCTTTTGAATTCGGTAGCTATGAAAATAATGGTAAGTTCACCAGCCATTTACGAAGGTGCCATGGAGTATTTGGATTGGCGTGTATATGGTTTCTTGTTTGGTTTTATAAATGCAATGTATAGAGCATTTTATGTGGGTATTACACAAACAAAAGTGTTAACTATATCAGCCATTATAACTACAATCTCAAATATAGTACTCGACTATTGCTTCATTTTTGGACATTTTGGTTTTCCCAAAATGGGAATAGCAGGCGCTGCATTGGCGTCAGTTATTGCCGAAGCATTGGCCACTGTATATCTTTTTAATTATACTTTAGGAAATAAAGAATTTAAAAAGTACAATTTATTTCAAAAACTCAAAGTAGATTTTATTGCAATAAAACAGATTTTAAACTTGTCGGTGTTTATTATGTTTCAGTTTTTCATTTCCATATCTACCTGGTTTTTGTTCTTTTTGTTTATCGAACGGATGGGCGAACGCCCGCTAGCAATAACCAATATAGGGCGAAGTATGTATATTTTGTTGATGATACCCGCTCACGCACTCTCAACTACTGCTGGAACATTGGTTAGTAATATGATAGGAGCGGGGTTGACTGAACAAGTATTGAAAACAACGCATAAAATTATGAAAATTGCAATACTTACAGTAGCACCTTTTTTGGTGTTCACATTCATTTTCCCATCCTTATTTGCTCATATTTATACTGATGATGCAGCTTTAATGCTTGCTTCGCTACCCGTTATTAAAGTTGTAGCGGTAGCTGTAGCTTTTTTTACGCTTGGGAATATCATTGTAAATGCTGTTTCGGGTACTGGAAATACCAAAACTGCATTAGCTATAGAAATTGTTACCTTGTTTTTTTATATCTCATACGTTTACTTAACGGCTATAGTTTTTCCGCAGCCAGTACACATAGTTTGGATGTCAGAATTTGTTTATTGGAGTATAATATCTATGCTTGGATATTTGTATTTGCGGAAGGGAAAATGGCGCGAAAAACAAATTTAACAAAATCTAATGGTTAATTGTAATGAATAATTATTCCTTGATAATTAGTAATTTAGCATAAATAATATCAAAAAGTGGCAAAATCAAAATCAGTATATGTTTGTCAGCACTGTGGTGCCGATTCGCCTAAATGGCTCGGAAAATGCCCGCAGTGTGGCGAATGGAATACCTACGTGGAAGAGATTGTGAGTAAGGACAATAGCCCAAAAGTTAATTTAGGTGGGCTCGAAATGACCAAGCAAAAACCAGTGCGTCTCCACGAAGTAGAAACAAGTGAAGAAGCAAGAATAGACACCTCTAGTAACGAACTCAATCGAGTTTTGGGAGGTGGCTTAGTTCCTGGATCACTTGTATTAATTGGTGGTGAGCCTGGTATAGGCAAGTCGACGTTGGTGTTACAGGTTGTGCTTAATCTCAAAGGCAAAAAAACGCTCTATGTTTCGGGCGAAGAAAGTGTAAAGCAACTTAAACTACGCGCAGAACGCCTAAAATACGATGCTCCCGATTGCTATATTGTGAGCGAAACATCACTCGAACAAATTTTTGTACACATTCAAAACATTCAACCGGATGTGGTTATTGTAGACTCTATTCAAACGGTTTCAACCGAGATGGTCGAGTCTTCGCCAGGTTCCGTATCGCAAGTACGCGAATGTGCTGCTCATTTGCTCAAATATTGCAAAACAAGCGGTACACCCGTTTTATTAATCGGTCACATCAACAAAGAAGGAAGCATAGCAGGTCCTAAGGTGCTGGAACATATTGTTGATACGGTTTTGCAGTTCGAAGGCGACCAGCATTATATGTACCGTATACTACGAAGTATCAAAAATCGCTTCGGAAGTACCTCTGAAATTGGTATTTACGAAATGCAGCAGAGTGGTTTACGTGAAGTGTCGAATCCCTCCGAGTTGCTCCTTTCGCAGCACCAAGGTGGATTAAGCGGCGTGGCTATTGCTTCTGCCATCGAAGGGGTGCGCCCATTTTTAATCGAAACACAAGCTTTGGTAAGTTCGGCTGCTTATGGAACACCTCAGCGCTCTTGTACCGGTTTTGACTTGCGACGCTTAAATATGTTGCTTGCTGTACTCGAAAAGCGTGCTGGTTTTAAATTGGCTCAGAAAGATGTTTTTTTAAATATTGCTGGCGGACTCAAAATTAATGATCCTGCTATCGATTTGGCTGTAATGAGTGCCATCTTATCATCCAATGTAGATATTGCCATTGATAAACAAATATGTATAGCCGGCGAAGTGGGTTTATCGGGCGAAATTAGACCGATTAATAGAATAGAACAACGTATATTGGAAGCCGAAAAACTCGGTTTTACAAAAATGATAATTCCTGATTTTAATATAAAAGCGTTGAATATTGGGAAAATGAATATGGAGTTAGTACGAGTAAATAAGGTAGAAGATGCTTTTAGAGTACTTTTTAAACGCTAAATCTAATTATATTTTGGTGCGTTTTGTAATGGTGACTTCAAACAGGTGCTATGGTTTAATGGTGCGCTTCTTAAATTGCGTTAAAATACGGCGTTAATCATTCAAATTCCTAAAAAATAGCATTTTCTCAGAATTTAATTGCTCAAAAAAATTATCTTTGTATTGATTTAAAACAGAAAAAAAATGATTCAAGCATTTGTTGTTTCAGCTATATTGCTGATAATTGGGGTTTTAATACTCGGATTTAAGATTTTTTTTATTAAAGATGGACAATTCCCGAATATCCACATTGGAGGTAACGAAGGGCTAAAAAAAGAAGGTGTAGCTTGTGCTACAACTCAGGATAGAGAAGCACAATTGCCACTTAAAAAGCTCACTATTAAATAAATCTAATATTTCACACATTTTTAATTTCCACACAAATATTAAGCAGATGAAAAATCTTTCCCTCTATTTAAATGGCGTTTTAGCCATTGCTGTTATAGCCTTGTTTGTAAT